>CBFCZE010000156.1:0-5736 GCA_965602655.1 uncultured bacterium | reverse complement strand
GAAACTTCTTCGGGCGGAGTTATCGATGAAATATAAAAATCGACCAGTTCCAGACCGTACTTTTCAAATTCCAGTTTAACTATATCTTTGAACTCCTCGGCCAACTCGGTATAGATAGCCGGCAGTTCCAGAAGTGTATCGAGTTTTTCGCCAAGCAGATCATTCATTCGAGCGATTATTACATCGCGCAGATATTCCTGAATATCGCTGGTGGTGTAACGTGCCTGACGCCCCACAAGACTATTTAGGAAAAGTATCGAATTATCGATCTTAAAAGTAAAGGCGCCATGACCGCGAAGTCGTATCAGACCAAGCTTGCTGTCTTTAAACGTTACCGGGTGTTTCGTTCCCCATTTTAAATCGGTAAAAACTTTCAGATTTACAAAATAGGCTTCGGCCCGAAATGGCGAATTGAAGCCGAACGGAAAAGCCATCAATCTGGTTAATATCGGAAGATTCTTCGTTATTAGAGTATGGCGGCCGGTTGTAAACGTATCGGCGGCATGACCATCTTTGAAGAAAATTGCCGTCTGGCTATCTCTGACTATTAACTGCGCACCAATTTTAAAATCGGCCGATCCTTCCTGAGGAATACGATAAATCATCTCATTGCCCGAGGGATCCATCCATTCCAGAACTTCAATAAGTAAAGACATATTATTCTCCCGGAAATAGTTTTAATATATTTATTATACTTTCGACAAAATTGTCTGATTCCTTAAATTATGTAAACCTGACGCCGGATCGTATCTATATATATTTCAACCGGTTATCATAACAATCCGAATATAAGTCGATAACGAAGTAGTTTTTTTGAGCAGATACGAGGGTGGAATCCTATAAGCTCTTGATAATAAACGTGTTATCAGAGTTTTTATGTTTTGCTCAGATATTTAATAAACCTGGGCTGCCGAATTCGGCAGCCCGAATAACAGGACTTTATCTTTCGAACGATGCAATCGGATCCCAGGGCGGGATAATGATTGGCTCTTTTTCATACAGCTTTAATATTTCTTTGGGAACATATTTTTCCCTGGCTATTATGTAATATACATAATTATCAAACCAATTATCATATAAGGTCCAAAGGCCGTTTTTTTTCTTATCGTCTCCCCAGCTATTTTCCACCAGCCATTTAACCGGCTTATTTTCAACAAGATCAACGCCTATTAAAGACATGCCATGATTTGAAGAACTATGCAGATAAAGCGCCATATCTTTTTTGGACATATCCAGATCGATTCCAAAAAGTGAACCATAATCATAAAGATTTTCTGCCATTATACCGAGGTCCGAATTCTGATCTTTATTAACATCGCTGGAAAAATATAACGGCTGATTATCGAGTATCGACGCTTTAGCAATTTCTTTGAGTCGTTCAATTTCAACATTAACATGATCAAAATCTTCGCCGTCATAAAAATTGCGAGACATAAAAGATTTATAATGCTCCCCATATGCCCGGGTCGGATTATTATAAAGACAGACATAATCGTCAAGCTCGGCACCCACAAATTTTTTGAAAAAGGAAAGCGGTGTATATGTTATGGTTTCACTGAGAGTGGTGTCATCGATCTGGTAACGCCATTCGAATTCAATCGGTGGTTTACCGATATTCATCGCCAGCAACCTATAGACTTCAATCACCTTATCTTCCTTAAATTTTCGCAGCTCTTTGACAGAATATCCATTTTTAGACATTTTTCTGATTTTAGCCGCATCCATTCTAAGTTTCTTGCTGATAACGCGATTCATCAAACGAGTATTTTCTGAGCTGTTGGTTTCGGGCATAATCTCTTTGGGTACCAGACCATATTTTTTAATCAGATTGATGGCATACCTCCAGTACCCGCCATCGGAAAATGGGTTTTTGAGAACCCAAGCCAATTCTCTATCATCCAAATCCCGTTCACGAAATTCGATAATATATTCCAGAAATCTATTTGCCTTCTCAATTTTATCCCAAAAAGTAATATAATTCTGCGAAAATTCGAATTTGTCCAGATCGTATTTCTCTATCACTTTTGGGCGCATCGTATTGAGCCAGGCAAATGCCCAGCAGCGATTGCTAGATTTCTGATCGACAACTCCCTTTGTCTTTATTTTATGGCTGAATAATTCATTATGATTGCGAACGATGTCACGATTAAGTGCCAGATCTCTTATATCATTGTTGGTAACGGCATTATATGACGCCCTGGTTGA
The DNA here is from genome assembly GCA_965602655.1 of uncultured bacterium. GTDB lineage: Bacteria > Zixibacteria > MSB-5A5 > GN15 > PGXB01 > JAAERC01. Next base: position 3,531 of record CBFCZE010000156.1, on the reverse strand, counting down.
AATGTCCAGTTTATACGCCGCCCGGCTTTTTTTTATTATATCTTTTGTTAATCCGCCTTCACCGGCCAAAGCAATGACAGCGGCGAATAATATTAGCGCACAACAAATCAATATTTTCCTGAAAATCGGTAAAACTTGCATCGGCTCTCCTTTTGGCAAATTGATGTGTAATAATTTGACAGAATATAATCAACCTGTTGCGCCCTGTCAATATGATGACCCTATAATAGAAAGGGATTTGCCAAAGAATAGAATTTATACTTTACCAAAGGTCAGCCGGAAACAAAATTTCAATTTTTGTGTCGCCAGCTGGCATCACACAGAGATTAAAACCTGCCGTATCGCTATCAGGAAGATAGATTACTCGCAGTGTATGATTGCCAACGGGAATACCGGAGAAGGTAAAATCACCATTGGCATTTGGATTGATTGAGGCTGTGGCGGTGCCGCCGGAACCATTGGGAAATATCAGAGTAATCAATATTGAATCAGTGTAGATTGCCCCGGGCATTTCGCCGTCGGCATCAAGCAGATAACCTGAAACTGAATTGGATATTAAATCTAGTGAACTGGAAACAAACACCTTATCAATATTTGAGCCGGAACCGGTCGAGCGCAGGAGTGTGTCGGAATATGTATAATCAACCTTCCAGGCATCCTGTTTAAAATCAACATTATTAAAATCAACCTTTATATATGGTCCCTCCCATGTCGAATAACCGGGGTTTGATACCAGGGCGTCAAGATTGGGAGGCAGGGCACCTATATCACCGATATATCCAAAATCGGATCGGGCACCATCGGTATAAACCTCCGGATTTCCGATTATGGCATAAGCCAGTTCCTGCATCTCGGTTTTAGTAGCTTCATAACGAGAGGTTTCGAGCGACGGCAGCATTTTGACCGTCGCCACGGCGGTAATAATACCAATAACGGCAATTACCAATACCAGCTCAATAAGAGTGAAACCGCGTTTGTTATGAAATAGATTTATCATGGGCATGTTCCTGTAGATACTGACATTGTGGTACCATCCGAGAATTCAATTGCAAAATCGACATTATCAATATCTCTACCCGAGCCCCCGGATTCCGATACCCTGAAGAAATCAAAATCAACTCGCAGGCTTTCACCGTCGCTTATCGTCCGGGTGCTGCTGAAGTTAGCGGTTTCACCCGAGGCGATTCGGGGACTATTTTGATCGACAACGGTTGTCCCGTCCCAAATTATATATCTATAATATGCTGTCGGCACCGACCATGTCAAAGTAGCTGAATTTATATCTATGGCACTGCCGGTATTGTTTTCAATCCAGAAATACATTCCCTCACAATCGGCATAAAGTGAATCGGAACCGGCGACCTTTGTTAAACCGCCCGTGCTGCCGGGCCAAACATCGGAAACAAGATAGTACTCACCATAAACATTAGAGCCAGCTGACACCGAAACAAAACGTTTCATGGTATCGCTCTCGGGTATATAAATAATATTCAGATTATGATTACCGATCGGTATCGAATCAAAACTGAAATATCCGCCGACATTTGTTACGGTTGATCTGGTGATTGTACTGCCGGCGCCATCCGGGATTGTCAATCGAACCGAAATTGAATCATTATAGGTATCATCTGGCGGGGTACCATCGATATCATACACATTACCGGCAATTTGATTGTAAAGTAGATAATCGGCCGACAGAGAAAGACGTCTCTCAATATTGCTTCCGGAGCCGGTTGACATTATCGTATTATCACCACCGTATACATAATCGGTTTGCCAGGCGTCTTTTTTGAAATCATCGGCTAATTGTTCAAAACTGTTTTGAATGTAGGGACCGTTCCATGTAGAATATCCGGGATTGGTTACCAGAGCATCAAGATTTGAAGGAAGTGAACCAATATCGCCGACATATCCAAAATCAGAACGGACTCCATTATTTTGCAATTCGGGATTTCCCACAATTGCCAAAACGAGCTTATCCAGTTCGGCTTTGGTTTCTTCTATTTTAAAGCTATCCGCTATTGGCGCCAGTTTTTGAACCGCAATTGATCCAAATATGCCCATAATCACAACCACTAAAACTAACTCAATCAGGGTGAAACCTGAATCATCATTTTTTAAAACACTTGCCATATTTTTTCTATTAAGGTCCATAGTTAACTTCCACCCAGACTTGAGTACAGTTCACCCTAAAGATTGGTGATCCTGTACTTAGGCTTACGCCGCTTTCCAGCTGTTCCATATCACTCCAAGTCCACGCCGAACCAGTTGACGGATTGACAGTCCATTCATGGCTGTAATCTGTATATGAATTGGTTACCGATTGTTCAGCGCATTCATATTCTGCACCACCTATTCTAATAATGAATTTTATATACCCAAGCATAAATATTGTGGTCTTTTGAGCCCGTCCATAAACAGTAATTTTATTAATATTACATGTACTGGATGGTGGATTTGTCAGAGTATAGGTGTCGGTAAAATATGAACTTCCACTGGATCGAACCCGCGTGGCATTACCATCAGATGATACCTCATCAACGCATTCCCAGTTTGCACTGCAGCCTCCGCTTCGGGTTAGTTCAGTTTTTGTACCAACTCCATTGGGGCGGAGGATTACAATGCCGGTACTATCGCAAGCTCCTCCACCTGAAGAAAAACTAATATCGGCAAATTTATAACTGGCACCACTTTTATGTCTTGGCAAAATGGTCACAAACCGGCTGAGAGTATCATTGTTTGGAACATAAATTATATCGAGCGGATGAGTTCCGACCGGTAATGAATCAAGCGAGAAAACGCCGACCGAGTCGGGGTTGTAAGTTTTACTTATTATTGCGCCCAAACCATTCGGAATTGTAACTTTGATATCAATCGAGTCGCGATAAATTATCCCGGGCAGGGAATCATCAGCATCAGTTATTGCTCCATTAAGACTGTTTAATAGGTAATCGGTTGAGGCGTCGGCGATTTTTTTCGTTATTGCAGATCCGCCGCCATTCGACGTTATTGTAATATTGCCGGTGTAAGCATAGACCTGGCCCCATTCATCGGTTTTGTATCCAAGACTATCCTGCGTAAAGCCGGAAAAAATATATGGTCCATCCCAGGTTGAATATCCTCCCGGGTTTTGATACAGAGCATTCAAATTGGGTGGAAAAGCGCCGACATCGCCAACATAGCCGAAATCGTTTCGTTTTCCATTGCTGTGCAAATCAGAGTTGCCAACAATGGCCGAGGCCAGCATCGCCATTTCGCGTTCAGTTTTAATACGGCGATAATCATCAATTGAAGCGCCCATCCACTGCATACCGACCGCCATCGCAATACCGATTACAATAATGACAATCAGAAGTTCAATTAAACTGAATCCTTTATTTTTTTGTACATTGCTAACCATAATTACCAGATATCCGCAAAATGGCTTAAATCCAGGTATAGATCCTGTCCCGGCTTGATACTTATCCGGCGCATCAACGTATCATTATTGGGGATATATATCGTTTGAAAAATATGGTTCCCAATCGGAAT
>CBFCZE010000155.1:0-5799 GCA_965602655.1 uncultured bacterium | reverse complement strand
AAAACAAATTTCAAACCCCTGATATTATCCCGATTATGATACAGATTTATCATTCCCTCGGCGGCATAATCAAGATGACTCTGAGTATAGACTCTTCGCGGAATAGTCAGACGAACCAGTTCCAGTTTCGGTTTCCGGTTTTCGCCGGTTTCCGGATTGCGTCCGGCCGAGACATTACCGCGTTCCATCGCCCGCACGCCGGTCTCGACATAAATCGCCGCCGCCAGCGCCTGGGCCGGAAATTGTTCCTGATCGATATGCGGCAAAAACTTTCGGGCGTCAAGGAAGATAGCATGTCCGCCGTGCGGTATAACATGCGGAACACCACCATCGGTCAGTAATTCGCCAAGATAATTTGTCTGTTCGACTCGATACCTGATATAATCATCGGTTTCGACCGATTCTCGAATACCCTGCGCCAGTGCCGCCATATCGCGGCCGCTCATACCGCCGTAAGTATGCAAACCCTCAAAAATAACGACCTGTGCTTTGGCGTCGATAAAGAAGTCCTCTTCGTTCATGGCCAGAAAACCGCCGATATTAACGAGGCAGTCCTTTTTCGATGAGCAGGTACAGCCATCGGTATAAGAGCAGATTTCTTTGACAATCTCCCTGACCGACTTATTGGCGTAACCTTCCTCGCGTTTCTGAATAAAATAGGCGTTCTCGACCGTCCGGGTATTATCAAGCATAATTTTGATATCATACTTATCGCAGAATTTCCGCAGTTCCTTCAAATTGGCAATCGATATCGGCTGACCACCGGCCATATTAACGCAGGTTTCATAACTGATATACGGGATTTTATCGGCGCCGACCTCATCGACCAGCCTCTGCATCTTATTGATATCGACATTTCCCTTAAACGGAAACGGATTGCTCGGATCGTGGGCCTCATCGACAATAACATCAACAAACGTTCCGCCGGCCAACTCCTGATGCAGACGGGTGGTGGTGAAATACATATTGCCGGGAACATAGTCGTCCTTTCTAATCAGTAGTTTCGACATAATATGTTCGGCGGCGCGACCCTGGTGTGTCGGAACAAAATATTTGTATCCGTAAACATCCCGAACGGCTTTTTCCAGATCGTAGAAATTTTTACTTCCGGCATAGGCCTCATCACCCATCTGAAGGGCCGCCCACTGAGCATCGCTCATGGCGCTGGTGCCGCTGTCAGTTAAAAGGTCAATAAAAACATCTTCGCTTTTCAAAAGAAAAGTATTGTAGCCGGCTTCTTTTATAGCTTTCTCCCGGTCGTTTTTGGTTGTCATCCGAATCGGTTCGACTGTCTTAATTTTAAAAGGTTCTGGTATATATTTCATTATATCTCCATACTTTGATATATTGCAGGTCAGTCGGTAGGTATATTTATTTAACTAATGACTAATCCCAGACCAGACTGAGCTGTTTTAAAAACATCCCTGAAGATAAGAAAAAATACCGGCCAAGTCAATTCTCTTGCCAAAATAGGGTTAAATCTGCTATTAATGATAAAATCAGATTAAATTAAACAATTATATATATAATTGGTTTCTAAAGCTCGGATTGAAGTTCTTCCTTTAAAATTTTATAGAACTTATTTTTTGCGAATTGCTCCATCCAGGGTTTATGCCCGCATTTTTCTATCAGTATGAATTTAAAATCCCGAAGTACACTATTTAAAGGCTGTTTTACACCTTTGGCCGGATGTGGATCATAGTCGCCATGAATCGCTACGACCGGACATTTAACGTCTTTCCCCAAACTGAGGAGTTTTCCACTTTTTCTCAATTCGGCCGCCTCCGGCCAAACACTTTGATATATATCAACATTACAATCAATGGTATCAGATGCATGATCAATTGCGGCGAGATTATCGATTCTTGAAAATAACTTCCCAAACTCCGCAAATACGTGATTCCTTTTTTGGAAGGACGGGTCATCTAATGCCGCGGGAACGGTATCAAGTAGTTCTTTTTCCATATCATTGAGTCGGTTTAGCCTGTTTTTATGTAATTCCTCTTTATATTTTTCCTCAAAGGGACCGCTTCCGATGATTATTAATTTCTTTACAATAGCGGAATACCGCGAGGCAAATATAAAACTTAGCCAGGCTCCCCAGGAGAAGCCAATAAGTATAAACGGCGGCTCGCCATTCTGATCCAAAATGTCTTTTAATTCCTTAATTTGCCCTTCTATTGATTTCTCAGTTTGAAATGGTTCCAAAACACCGTATTCATCGGCAAGCTCATTCGAAACCGGGGTCATCTCTCCGGCGGCACCGGGACCACCGTGTATGGTAACTACATTGCGGGGAGCTTTTCCATATATTCTGGGTGATTTCATTTTGTTCTCAATTATTTGAAAATTTGATTATTTCCGTTTGATCCTTTATTTTTTCAAATCACTTGCAATAATAAAACAACCTTCATTATAATAATGCAATTAAATTAAACTGGAGGAAACTATGCCGTTATTATTAACAAAAGATGATGTTATTAAAGTGCTCGAAATGCCCGACTGCATGGATGTTGTCGAGAACGCTTTTGCCGAGTTGGCCTCCGGTACAGCCGTTCTACCGCTTCGCATACCGATTACGCCGCCGGATGGTCTGTCGCTCTATATGCCGGCCTATCTTAAAGAACTCGGGGCGCTGGCCTGCAAGGTTGTTACCGTGTATAAGGATAATCCGACCAAACATAATCTGCCGACCGTTATCGGGAAAGTTCTGCTTCAGGATCCGGAAACCGGCGATGTCATCTGCATTATGGATGGCGGCTATCTCACCGCCGTCAGAACCGGTGCGGTCAGCGGTGTCGCCACTAAATATCTGGCCAAAAAAGATATTGGACAAACTGCCGGGATTTTTGGCGCCGGGGTACAGGCGAAAATGCAGCTGTGGGCGGTTGCGGTCGCCCGGAAATTAAGTAAGGCGCTTGTCTATGACATATCCGATAAGGCCGTGAAAAGTTTTATCTCAGCGATGTCTGCAAAATTAAATCTTGAGATTGAAAAAGTTGACTCGCCCGATGATATGCTGGCTAAAGCTGATATAATCTGTACTGCGACATCGTCGGCGACGCCGATATTCGACGGCAACAAAGTTCGCCCCGGAACGCATATTAATGGTATCGGCAGTCACACACCAAACGCCCGAGAGCTTGATACAGCTATTGTCAAAAAATCAAAATTTATTGCCGACTCATACGAGGCCTGCTTAAAAGAGGCCGGCGATATCATGATACCGATCGATGAGGGTGCACTTGATAAGTCGCATATGTTTGCCGAATTGGGAGAAGTTATTACCGGCAAGAAACCGGCTCGTGAGAATAACGAGGAAATCACGCTGTTTAAGTCAAACGGATTGGCGATCCAGGATGTCGCTACCGCCAAACTTGTTTACGATAAGGCCAAAGCGGCCGGAGTCGGGATTAATATAGATTTATAATTTTATTGCTGGGGAGGAGTTATTATGGATTCCAAATGTGAGTCTGTGTATCATAAGGCCGATATGAAAACGGCTCCGTTCAAATATTGTCCCGATTGCGGAGAAATCATTAATGAAAAATTGAGGCCAAAAGCAGATTGTGCCCGGACCCACACGCTTCGTAAAACAAAAGGAAATAAATATTGCCCTGATTGTGGAGTGAAGTTAGCTAGATAAATCATAAAAAAGCAGGACAAATCTATTGTCCTACTCTTCAATAGAAAATAACTACGTACTATTGTCTTGTCCCTCAACATCTCCATTTATCTAAGTAACAGAATGAAAATTGTTTATAAATCAATAATGTTTTTTATTCTATGACTGCATTTGATAGAATAAAAGCTGAGCTTCGATTTGCTGTTTTTTGGGAACAAAATGTGGCTATTTGTAATTCTATTAACTATTATGTTTTATCGAATTTATAATTAGGATAAATATGATAGTCTCAGATTTAATCGTTAAGTCGCTGGAAACCGAGGGCGTAAAATATATTTTTGGCCTTCCCGGAGAAGAAAACGAAGATCTTCTTTTTTCGCTTGAAAAATCATCAATAAAATTTATTTCCACACGGCATGAATCGGGCGCCGCTTTTATGGCCGATATTTATGGCCGTTTGACCGGGAAAGCCGGCGTTTGTCTGGCCACATTGGGGCCGGGCGCAACCAATTTGCTGACCGGCGTAGCTGATGCTCATCTTGATAAAGCTCCGTTAGTAGCTATAACCGGACAGGCCAGTTCTGACAGGTTGCATAAGGAAAGCCACCAAAATCTTGACATCGTTAATATGTTCAAACCGATAACCAAATGGAACACGAGTATTCAAAATCCGCAGATGGTATCGGAGGTTATTCGTAAATCGTTTAAGCTGGCCGAAATGGAAAAACCGGGAGCCACCCATTTTGAGCTGCCCGAAGATATAGCAAAAATGGATTGTAAACTGGAGCCGATACAACCGCATAAAATCAGAAGAGCGGCTCCGGACTATAAGGCCGTCAATATTGCTGTCGAACTTTTGAAAAAATCCAAAAATCCGGTAATACTGGCCGGTAATGGTGCTATTCGTAAGATGGCCTCGAAACATCTTCGGAAATTTGTTGATAAAACAGACATCCCGGTAATATCAACTTTTATGGGCAAAGGCTCGATTTCCGATAGCGATGAGCATTCTTTGTTTGCGGTTGGGATGCAGATACGGGACTATCCCATTTGTGCCCTTGATAGAGCTGATCTGATAATAACGGTCGGTTATGATATTGCCGAGTATGCCCCGGAGTTCTGGAACAGTACGATCGACAAAAAAATTATCCATATAGATTTTTCACCGGCCGAAATTTACCATTATTATCAACCGGAAGTTGAAATTATCGCCGATATTTCGGCAACATTATGGGAGCTGAATAATCTTGTCAAAGAGCAAAATATTAAATTTGACCGCGAATGGTATAGACCTCTTCGGGAAAAAATAATAGATGATTTTAAATCATATCAATTAAAAGAAGGCGACCCCTTCACGGTTCCCGGGACACTGCAACTTATTCGTGAAATTATGAATCCGGGTGATATTCTGATATCCGATGTCGGCAGCCATAAGGTCTGGATTGGGCGCAACTACCCGGTTTATGAGCCTAATTCGGTAATCATATCAAACGGTTTAGCCAGTATGGGTATTGCCTTGCCCGGCGGACTGGCCGCCAGGCTGGCCTTTCCTGAAAAGCAGATTGTCACAGTTATGGGTGATGGCGGTTTTATGATGAATTCCCAGGAGATTGAAACGGCCAGGCGGATGGGTCTGGGATATACCATAATTGTTTTTAACGATAACGACTACGGGCTGATTTCATGGAAACAGAACGGGCATGCCGGGCGAACTTTCGGAACCGCTCTGACAAATCCCGATTTTAAAAAATATGCCGAAAGTTTCGGTATTAAAGGATACACTCCAAAAACGCTGGCTGAGCTTAGAGCGAATCTTGCCGAAGCGATTACGAGTAGAGAATTAAATCTGATCGAAGTACCGATTAATCCCGGTATCAATTACGAATTGAGTCGTAAGTTGGGAAAAAATCTGTGCGAAAATTTCCGGTTTGATAATTAAAAATAAATAGTGAGGATAAAATGAAAGCGATAAATCCAGCGACAGATAAATTAATAAAAGATTATGATGAACACTCCCACGATGCTGTCAAAAGCATTATCGGACAGGTGCATGATGAGTATCTCAACTGGAAAACGACTTCTTTTGATTATCGTTCAAAATTGATGCGTAAAGCGGCCGATGTTCTTCGGAAAAATATAAATAAGTACGCCGAGATAATTACTGTTGAGATGGG
>CBFCZE010000154.1:0-5801 GCA_965602655.1 uncultured bacterium | reverse complement strand
TCCATCGGTACTTTGATTACAGGGCTGCCGAGACTGTCGAGCGGGACATCAAATAGCTTATCGATGCCGACTATGACTATCGCCATATTATCCAAATCGAGATATTTTTTGGCAACCTCGCCGCATTTTTCCAGAGTGACAGCCTGATATTGTTCCAAATCTTTTTGCAGTTGATCCGGCGGAAATCCGCCCAGCTCCAGTATCGCTCTGGCGTTGACCAGTCGCGACGGTGTATCATAACTGAAAACATAGCTGTTTATAATCGATTCTTTGGCCAGTTCCATCTCCTCAGAAGTAATGCCGTTTTCTTTTACCTCAGTTATAATCTGCATCATCATGTCCATCGCCTGCGATATTTGATTGGCTTTAGTTAAGCAGTATCCAAAAAGTGTTCCCATCAGGGGACGGTTATAGAAATAACTGCCGACCGAATAGGCTAAACCAGAAGCGGTTCGAACCTGTTGCAGCAAACGCGAGGAAAATCCGCCTCCGCCAAGCGCAAAATTGGCAACTTCCATCGCAAAACGATCCGGATTCTTATCGGTCATACAGAGAAATCCGAAACGGATATTGGCCTGATTGATATTTTTATCGGCATAGTACACACCCGGCTTATAAGTTTGCTGTGCCGGAGCCGGATTCTCTATTTTTATACCTGATTTATTCCAGTCGCCGAAATATTTTTTTATTGTTGTTTTAATTTCGTCAAGTGTCATATCACCGGAGACAGCCATAATGCAATTATCGGGATTATAAAATTTCTTGTGCCATGCGATTACATCATCCCGAGTGATGTTGCCAATTGATTCCAGAGTAGGATAGAGGCCGTACGGATGATCGCCATACACTGTCTGGTAATAAACTCGTCGGCCAATATCGCGGGGATCATCGTTTTGACGTTTGATTTCATCCTTTTGATTGGAAAGTTCCATTTCCAGTTTGGCCGAATCGAAAAGCGGCTTTAATAACATATCAGAAAGTATCTCAAATCCGGTTTCGGCATCTTTTTTCAAAAGACGTATGTCAATCGAATAATATTCATCGCCGGCACTGCTGTTAATTGATATTCCGACAAAATCCAAATCTTCATCAATTTTATCGGGTGTTCGTTTACCGGCTCCGCCGGTTCGAAGCAGAATTGCGGTTATGTCGGTCAGTCCGGCCTTGTCTTTTGTGTCCTGCACTTTCCCGCCGTGGAAATAGGCCGAGAGGGTTAAAACCGGCAATTGATGATCCTCAAGAAAATATACGACCATTCCATTATCGGTTTCAAACCGAACCGGCTCGGGAGGATCAAAAGCCAATGGTGCAAATTTCATATCGCGTGGATGTTGAGCAAAACTCAATCCGGAGAGAAGCACAGTAAAAACCAGAATTAATTTTATCGCTTTCATTGGTTCGCTCCTTTCTTTAAAGGGATCAAAGTTGCCACCGTTCGCTTACTCTCGGCGAGGTATTTACCGGCCACACGTTTGATATCCTCGGCTGTCACGGCCAGGAGTTTTTCTCTGAGTCTAAATAGATTTCGCCAGTCGCGAGTCATATTTTGAGTGGTTGCCAAACGATAGGCCAGGCCAAAATTGGTGTATGAAGCCCAGATATAATCGGCGTCGATATTATTTTTGATTTTGGTCAACTCGGTATCATCGACAAGCACAGTTGCCAGTTTTTCAAGCTCTTCATAAATGGCTGCTTCGACATCAACGGTGCTGACTCCCTCTTTTGGTTCAGAATAGATGTTCATTACTCCGGCAAAACGGTCGCCCATCACACCGCCGGGAAAGAAATCAACGTCAACATTCAGACTAAGCTGCTTGTCCAACACCAATGATTTGTAAAGCCGTGATGTTCGGCCATCGCCTATTAAACGCCCAATTATCTTGAAAACCGGTTCATCGGGCGAGTCGAATGGCATTTTATGAAAGGCAATATAGACAGCCGGACTGGCGTCATAAGCCACATTAATTCTCCGCTCACCCAGCTGCTCCGGTTCAACGGTATAGATTGGTTCAAAATTATTTGTCGCCGGCATATCACCGAAATATTTCTTGGCCAGCTTTTTGACTTCGCTTGTCTTGACATCGCCAACAACCGCAATAGTCAAATTTGAAGGGATATAATATTTATCAAAAAAGTTCTTTAAATCCTGGCGGTTCAGATTATTTAGTTCAGATTGCCACTCCCAGTAGATCTGATACGGATGAGCCAGAAAAGCCGTGGCGATTAATTGCTCGAACAATTTTGACTCGCTGTTATTTTCGACCGACTGTCGCCGTTCCTCGCTGACAATATCGCGCTCGGTGAAAAACTCTCTCAGGGCCGGTTTTTTGAGCCGGTCGGACTCCATCTTGAACCATAACTCCAGCCGATTTGACGGGAGGGAGACAAAATAACTGGTAATATCATACCCGGTCCAGGCGTTAAACTGAGCGGCACCGTGTCGGGTGTAAATCTGATCGAATTCATTCGGGATTGTGTATTGCGAAGAGGCTTTTGCCAGCGAATCAAGGATTGAATTGAGATCTTCGATATATTTTAGATGTTCCTCAAGTTTTTCAGGCTGATTCAGTTTGATGTACCGCGTTTTACGATTGGCATGATCGATTCTGGCCCAGACCGAATCCTCTTTTATCCAGAGTTCTTTTTCGGCTTCGATATTTAATGTGCCAACCGTTTCGGAACCTTTGAACATCATATGTTCCAGAAGATGTGCGGTGCCGATATTGCCGATTTTTTCATAGGCCGATCCGGCTCCGGCACAAATATAGCCGGTAAAAACCGGGGCGTTGGATCGTTCGACAACCAGCACTGTCAGCCCATTATCGAGTTTTATTTCGTTGACCGGGAACGGCTGTTCCTGGCCCGCCCATGCAGGGTAAGACAAAATTGCAAAGCAGGCAACCGCAATGAATATAATCATTTTTTGGTTTTTCATAACAGTCCTTTATTTAATAGTTAACCGCCTTTTATTATTTCAAATATTTTGTCGAGTCTGGTTATGCGATAATCGGCTTCAATGGGGAAACTGCCGTTACGTTTTATTAAAACCGATCTGGCCCCAATCTTTTTCGCGGTGAGGATATCAACTTCGGTGTCGCCGACAAACAGGATATCCGAATATGGTTTATCGCATTTATCCACAATCGCACGAATCATCTTATCCGACGGTTTATATGCTTTGACATTTCCCGAAATCAGAATTTCATCAAAATATTTATAAATCACAAATGTGGAAAGCTCCTTTTTAAGTACATCCGGGTCGGCATCGCTGGCGACAATCAGTTTTATTCCCATTTCTTTCAGTCTTTTAAGTGTGGGTAAGGTGTCCTCAAAGAGATTGGCATGGTTAAGATAGGTTTCACCATATAATTCGGGGGCCTCGTCGCTTATATCTTCGACATTGAATTCTTTTGCGGCTTTTTTTAGAATAATAGCAATGATCTCTTTGATACCAATAAATTTGGTCGGGTTTTCATCCCTGTAAATTTTCATAAACTCTTTTATCAGAAATTCCAATAGCTTTTCACTATTGCCGGGAGCGAGCTGATTGGCAAAAGTTATCAAAGTCGAGCGCGCCTTGACTAATGTCCCGCCAACATCGAATATCACCGTGTGTATCATTTGCTTTTAGTACCTCTTAATTAATTTCATCATAAAATTGTTCAATCCGATTTTTAATCTCATCGCGGACACGAGCGAATTCCTTTTGTCGATCTTCCTCGGAAAAGAATAATCTGTCCGGATTATCAATATCCCAGTGAGTATGTTTGACATTGCCGGGGAAAACCGGGCAGTTATCGCGGGCCGAATTGCATAAAGTGATAATGTAATCGGCCCATTTGATTAATGTTGGACCCAGCATTTTGGATGTCTGCTCGGAGATATCTATTCCGATTTCAGACATCGAGGCAATTGCCGCCGGATGGACACCGATAGGTGAAATACCGGCCGAGTTGACCTCAAATCGGCCGTCTGCTAATTCTTTTCCCAGTCCCTCAGCCATCTGGCTTCGGCAGGAATTTCCGGTACAAACAAAGAGTATTTTTCTCATACTTTTTTTTCTGTTTATATCAATACGATTATTTTTGTCACAAGATACGTATTTTGTGAATGATTGTGAAGTCAAACATTTAATCGGTTATTTCAATATGTCCTTTGCGACCCGGAAAAACCTTGCCAATTAAGAATTTTTAGTTATTTTGGATATATACAAAAAGGTTCAATCTGATATTGTCAGGAGTCAACCGATTAGATATGTTACTTTCCGCTTCTCGGAGGAGACAATGAAAAAATCCATTTCGTTCTTCTGTATTTTAATACTATTGTGTTCTGTGTCAATAAGCTATGGTGCCAATGATTGGCTCTTTGCATCAAAAAATTCCGGTTGCCCGGGTAATGTGCCCGGTACAGCAAATCCGGCCGCAGTATATTGCCAGGAAATGGGTTACGAATATAACGTTGTCGACGGTCCCGATGGTCAGCGCGGTGTCTGCGTGTTCGATGATGGGTCATCGTGCGATGCCTGGGATTTTCTTAAAGGAAAGTGCCGGCAGGATTGTTCTTACTGCGCCAAAAACGGTTTTGATACTGAGATACGAAATGATGGCAAGAATCCTCTATCAAGAGAATATGCTGTTTGCATTGACAAGCAGAATAGAGTTGTCGGCTCGGTTGTTAAACTTGCCAAAGTGTTGGAAAAGGCTGTGAAAGGCGCTGTTTCGGCACCAACCTGGGAGTCATCAACGCCAAGAGTCTGGGTGGCACCTTCGGCTTTTGTCGGCCCGGAAGAATTTGACTGGCGCGACCGGCTTGGCCAAAACTGGTTAACGTCTGTAAAAAATCAGGGCGGCTGTGGTTCATGCTGGGCCTTTGCCGCGGTCGGTGTCTCCGAATCAATAAGAAATATTTATCAAAATGACCCGGGTATTGATTTGGATTTATCAGAACAATATCTTGTTTCCGACTGTGTCTATCAGCCACCCTATATGAACTGCTGCGGCGGCTGGACCGATAATTCATTTCAGGTTATTATCAGCAGCGGAATTCCGGATGAAGGCTGTCTGCCGTATATCGACGGAAGCGGCTGTTCGTGCACCAATAATTGTGCTAATTGTACCTATTCTTCAGAAGGTCGATGCAGCGACGCCACCTGTTCCGACAAATGTGCCGACTATGGATCAAGGCTGACCTTTATGGGTTCGCAAGGCAGTGTTACGCCCTGGGATGTCGATGCGATTAAATTGTATCTTCGCGAGAAAGGACCACTGGCGGTTTATTTTGGTATCGGCTCCAGTTATGGTGGCTATTTTGATGGTGATATTTACCGATGTGATGACGATGATGGCATAAATCATGCTGTAGTTCTGGTCGGATATAATGATGCTGAAAGTTACTGGATTATAAAAAACAGCTGGGGTTCGTCGTGGGGTACCGGCGGATATTTTAAATTGGGTTACGGTGAATGCCACGTTGAGCATTATGTATATTATGCCGGTGATGTCAGCATGGTGGATGTTGATGGTGATAATATTTGCGATGTACTCGACAACTGCCCGACCGTATCCAATTCCGATCAGCAGGACAGTGACGGCGATGGTTTGGGTGATATTTGCGACAACTGTCCCGATATAGCCAATGATAACCAATTGAATTCCGACGGCGACAGTATAGGAGATTTATGTGATAACTGCCCCGAAACCACCAATGAGAACCAGAATAATATAGATGACGACAGCTATGGTGATGCCTGCGATAATTGTCAATTTGTAAGCAATGAAGATCAGCAAAACTCCGATAGTGAC
>CBFCZE010000153.1:0-6086 GCA_965602655.1 uncultured bacterium | reverse complement strand
AAGTCCCCAGGCAGATGATGCCGCTTTTGACCGACAGATTAATGCCGTCACCGATATAATCGAACGTAATGATGGCAAAACTATTAAGGAAGACCGCTGGGGTATACGCCGGCTGGCCTATCCTATCAAAAAATTCACCCAGGGATATTACACCCGGCTGGTCTTTGAGGCCAATAACAAGGTCTTAACAGAGTTGGAAAGGTTTTACAAACTGGAGGAGCCTTATATCCGATATCTGACTGTTCTTTTTGAGGGTGACCATAAAGAGCGGATATCTGGTGCTGCGGTTCAATCGGTAGAAGACAAACCAGAGCCGGTTTTGACAGAAAAAAAAGAGGAGCCTGCTCTCGCAATAGAGACTGCCGAAAGCATTGAACCTGAAAATGTTGAACCCGCCGCCGAAGAAACATCACCGATATCTGTTGCCGAAGAAGCAAAAGCGGAAGAGCCATCGGCAGAGACTACGGTGTTTGAACCGGCGAACAACGATGAACCGGAAAAAACAGAGGAATAAAGATTGCCAATTATGGTAATATTAACAGACTAGATTTAAAGGAATTTATAAATGTTTAAAAAACGATTTAAAAAACCAGGTGAATTTAAGGCTGCTTTCAAATCGAGAAGACGGAAAGTCTGCCGGTTTTGCGAGGACAAGGTCAGGCATATCGGATTTTCTAATGACCGATTGCTCAGAAGATTTGTCAATGAACGCGGTAAGATTGTGGCGCGTCGTATTTCAGGCAACTGTGCCTTTCATCAGCGCCGTTTAACTACTGCAATAAAGCGCGCCCGCCATCTGGCTATTATGCCATACACGAGTGAGTATTACAGATAGTTTTGGGAATTATCAGGCGAACCAATGACCTTTTGGGATAAAATAGAACAGGTAACCAACCCGGCCGGGATTTTGGTCATCTGGGCATTTCCGGTTGTAATCGGGATACCGGTAATTGGTTATTTAATGGAGACAATAGCATTATTTTTTGTCATACTATTCTCCTTCCGGAGACAATATCTGTTTTTGGCTATTTCGGTCGCAGGTTCGCTGGCAGTGGCAATTCTAATGTATGGCACCGGGGTTTTGATAATCAGCATGTGGGCCAAGGCAATTATACCGGGGGCTCTGCTGGGTTATTTTATTGCCTCAGGAATGTCTATCTCACGGATTTTTGTATTTTCTATAATATCAATCGCTGTGATAGTTCTCATGCTATTCTGGGAGGAAAAGACGGCAATTTTCCAGGCTCTTGATAACGTTCAAGGCTGGATAGAAGGCGGTTTGGCCGGAACATCCAATCAGGCCGGCGAGATGATAGAGTTGATGACAAAAACCGTGGCCATAATCAAGCGTTTGACACCGGCTTTTATGATTTTATCGGTGGTTACCCAGCTTTTTGTCGGCTGGGTTTTGCTGGTTATATTCTTGAAAGCTCTTGGAGAGTTTTTCCCCGGGTTCGTTAATTTCTATTATTGGAAAATGCCTGATTCCTACCTATATGTTATTGGAGCGGCAGTGCTTATACGGTTGATAGGCGGCGAACTGCTTGAGGTTGTGGCCGATAATATAATTTTGTTTATCGGATTTTTCTACGCCGCTTTCGGATTCGCATTGTTTGAGTATTATTTGAAGAAAATTAAGCTATCGCTGTTTTTGAGAGTATTATTTTATATTGGATTTATATTCCTGCAACTGCCCGGTTTGATTCTGGCCGCCGCAGTCGGGCTGTTTGACAGCTACTTTGACTTCCGTAAAGTTAAAGCCAGGATGATTGGTTAGCTTGAGAATTGAGATGAAAGGATAAAAATATGAAAGTCATTTTACGGCAGGATATAGCATCGCTGGGCAAGGCCGGCGAAGCAATTGAGGTAAAATCCGGCTATGGCCGTAATTATCTGATTCCCTGCAATATGGCGGTGATGGCCACCAAGGGTAATCTTCGGGCCATAGATGAGATTAAGGCTCAGAATGAACTCAGAGAAAAGAAACAGAGAACCGAGGCTATTCGCTTCAAGGAAAAACTTGAAAAATTGTCGGTAACCTGTGAAGTCTTGGTCGGCGAAGAAGATAAAATTTTCGGTTCGGTAACATCGCAGAATATTGTCGATCTTATCGCCGCCGAAGGTTTTAAAATTGATAAAAGAAATGTAATTCTGGAAGAATCCATTAAATCACTGGGCGTATATACTGTACAGATAAAAGTTGAAAAAGATATAATCGCCAATGTGAAGTTATGGGTAATCAGGAAGGAATAGTTCGTGGCGATGCTGGAGACAAGGGTCGATGGTCTGGCTCTGGACATTACAACTAATTCGCCGGTAGTAATACTATCGCCCCTGAAGCTTGATAAGGTTCTGCCAATCTGGATCGGTCATTCCGAAGCGTGGGCGATTGCGATGGAACTTTCGGCGATACCATCCAAACGTCCGATGACACACGATTTGCTTCGAATGGTTATCACGGCTCTGTCAGCGAAAGTCGAAAGAATTGAGATTACTGATTTAAAAGATCAGACCTTTTATGCCCGGGTTTTATTAAAGGTGAATGGAACCAGCCTTTCGGTTGATTCGCGTCCCTCCGATTCGATTGCTTTGGCTTTGAAGACGAAAGCTCCGATATTTGTCGAAGAATCGTTATTTCAACTGGGAACCTCGGAATCAAAAGAAGAGCGGGGGCCGATCAGCAATGATTCTGAATCGCTCAAAGACAGATTAAAACGAATAAATCCTGAAGATTTTGGTAAATATTCATTGTAGCCAACGGTAAAAAGAAATATGAAAAAAAACCGTAGATATAAAGCAAAGGATTGTCTTGAGTCTATTGCCCTGTTTTTTCTGCTTTCAATTTTGTTATGGCCAATAACTGTTTCTGCCGACGATGATGCTCTCTATGACCGGGCACACCGTCTAATGGAAAAGAAGCAGTATTCCGAGGCTCTTCAGATTTTTTCGCAGCTTTCGAATTTCGGCGGTAATATCCAGATGGGCCCGGAATATCAGTATTTTGCCGGCAAGGCCGGATATTATGCCGGATACCTTGAAGAAAGTCTTAAAGATTTTAATTATGTCATCAACCGATACCCGCAATCGACATTTGTCCCATACGCCTATTTTTTCGGGGGAAATATCAACTGTTTTTTGGGGAAAGCCGATCAGGCAGTCACTGCTTATATCAATGCTTATAAAATATCACGGGATAGCAGGCTCGACAAACTGGCCATCGAGTCACTGCGAGGCGTTGCTGAGGCGGTGCCGTCGGCGGTAATAGAGAATATGGCAGTAACATCAATTCCTGCAAAAAAACGATGTGACCTGCTGATCCCGCTGTCCCATTCGCTGATAAAAGGTAATAGTTTTCAGTCAATCAGGTCGATTCTATCAACCTGCCCATCGGCAGAGGCAACGCGGTTGATCGATCAGGCTGATTTACTGTTGAAGCAGCAGGTTGAAGTCGGTATTCTGGTGCCGCTTTCAGGCGAGCTGCAAAAATACGGTGAAGCGATGCTTGACGGTATCAATCTGATGCTTGATAAGTACCGCGCCGAGACCGGGCGAAAAATCACGCCGGTGGTTTATGATACCCGAGGTGATGAAATCGAAGCGGCCCGTATCCTGAAACGATTGTCCTCGGGCGAAGTGGCGGCGGCTATTGGTCCGCTTACCAGCGATGAAGCGGCGGTTTCATCGGCCGTTTTGGCCTGCGGTGACCTGCCCTTGATTATTCCGGCGGCAAGTCAATCCGGTTTGACCGAATTATCATTAAACTGCTTTCAGCTTTTGCCGAATCTGGCCTGGCAGGGGCGCAAGATGGCCGATTTTGCGGTGGGTCAATTGGCTGCCGATACGGCGGCCATTTTTACCCCGACCACACCGGAAAATCTTCGGATGGCCCGAGCCTTTGAAACCCGATTCAGGGAACTGGGTGGGACAATTTTGTGCACCGAGTATTTTCGCGCCAAGGAAACCGATTTCGGACCATACGTTAAAGATTTAAAATCTCAGATAATAGGACAGTTGCTCGACTCGATAATTTTCCTAAACAATGACGGTGATACCATTGAGGCCGAGGAGGTTCCTGTCTGGCTTGATTGTATATATATTCCGGCTGAAGCGGGACAACTTCGAATGATATTGCCCCAGATTGATTTTTATAATTTAAATACAACTTACCTGGGCGGTGATGGTTGGGGAACCGATCTGGTTTACAAGCTCGGCAATCATATTACCAAGACCTGTTATTTCAGTTCCGGACGAATCGAAAACAGGACCAGCGAAACGGCGCAACAGTTTATGTCTGACTTTGACATTAAATATGGTCGTGAGCCGGGGCATTTGGAAACGGTCGGATATGATGCTATGGCACTTATCTGCATGGCCTTGACAAATGGTCAGTATTCTCGGTCAGATATTAATCATTACCTTTCCACATTGAAAGATTTTGCCGGTGCTTCGGGGAAGGTATCATTTGGCGAGAAAAACGAAAACATCGAGTTGCCAATATTCAAAATCGAAAGCGGTCTTCCCACAAAGGTTGATTACTGGCAGTGACAGAATCAATAGAAAAAAAAGAAGCAATACTTCTCGATTATATCAGACAATACAAATCTGTACTGGTTGCCTTTTCGGGTGGTTTGGATTCGACAATGGTATTGTGGGCCTCAATTAAGGCAATCGGTGCCGATAATGTTTATGCGGCGACCTCGGAATCAGCATCTTTTGCCTCCGGCGAAGCCGCCGATTCCAGAAATTTTGCACTTGAAGTCGGTCTGAAGCCGGATCGACATATTTTTCTTACAACCGATGAGATGAACAATCCGGATTATCGGAGTAATCCATCCAATCGCTGTTATTTTTGCAAAAACGAACTGTTTTCAAAACTGAAAACCGTTGCCGAGAAGCATAAAATATATATTATCTTTGACGGTTCGAACACTTCGGATATCGGTGATTTCCGCCCCGGCCGTGAGGCGGCCAAAGAATCAGGTGTTGCCTCTCCCCTTCTGGAAGCTGGTCTGGATAAAGAGGAACTACGGGTGCTGGCCCGGAAATATAATCTATCATTTGCCGAAAAACCGGCCGGGGCCTGTCTGGCCTCAAGGTTTCCATATGGAACAGAGATTACAACGGAGAGACTCAATCAGATTGATCGGGCGGAGACGGCAATTCGCCAACTCGGCTTTGATGGATTTCGGGTTCGCTATCATAATGAGGTGGCTCGATTGGAACTGAAACCGGAGGATATAGATCGGGCATTAGATACAGATATCAGGAGTAAAATAATTTCGGAGATAAAGAAAGTCGGATTTAAATTTGTCGCGGTTGATCTGGAAGGGTACAGCACCGGGAGTTTAAATCGTCTAATACAAACAGGAGAATAAAACGATGAGTGATGACAAAAAAGTTGCTTTGAAAATGATGATTGACGGTAAGGTACGCGATATCTCTTTTGAGGAGTTGGCCCTGTCAAACAATCTTTCGCAGGAAGCACTGGTCAGGCTTTTAATTGAAAAAAAACTGATTGAAGGCAAAGATCTTTTGCAGATGATGGAAACCGTAAAAAAAGAACGATATCGGACGCCCGACTCCGAGAATAAGTAGATTTTTGTATGCCTGAAGAACCAGACGATAAACAGATTTCGCTGGATCTGCCGGAAAAAACGGATCCTTCCGAAAAAGCCGCGGCCGACAAACCTGTCGATGAAGATATTATTCTTGACTGGACCTGTCATCCGGCCAAAAGAAATAAAAAAATTACGGTGGCCGTATCGGTTTTTATCATTATTTTGGTGGCGGTGGTGTACTATGCCACATTTTCGGTCTGGTTTACTATCCTTGGCTTTTTGATTTTGACCGGTTCGCTGGCCGGGTTTTATTTTCCGTCGCACTACCGGTTCACCGAGAATAAAATTATCGTTAGAACCACCATGCAGACTCTTGAGAAAAATTGGTCGCAGTACCGTTCGTACTACGCCGATAAAAACGGTGTCTTATTGTCACCGTTCGCTCGTCCATCGAGGCTGGAAAATTTTCGGGGTATTTATATTAAATTCTGGTACAACAAGGACGAAGTTCTGGCAATTGTAAAAGAT
>CBFCZE010000152.1:0-6087 GCA_965602655.1 uncultured bacterium | reverse complement strand
CCGACCATCGGGATCTCGGATGACGGGCTGAAAACAACAAACAGGAAAGAGGCCGCCAGACCAGATACCAGATAGAAAATTATGAATTTAAACGGGCCGAGTTGATCCTCGATATTGTTGCCGAATATCCAGAGGTATAGCATGTTCCCGGCCAGATGCATAAAACCGCCGTGCAGAAACATACTGGTAAAAGGTGACAAAAGCAAAGGCGACGGATAATCGGGTGTCAGTTCGGTCAGATGAAATATCTCGGTCGGAATCAGCCCGAACTGATACATAAATATCTGAAAGCCCATATCTGTTTTGGTGATTGAATAAAAATATACCAGACAGTTGATGATAATCAGGATAAAAGTGACAATCGGTTTATTGCGAGTCGGGTTCTCATCTTTGATTGGAATAAACATCTATATTTATATACGGATTTTTACCGCGTTTGCTACTTTTTCTTTTTTGTATTTACATAAAAGTGAGTTTGCACCGTCCGGCTGTTTCCGACCCGGTCGATGACAATAATTTTGAGATCATGGAGGCCGTCGGAAATTCTTTTTTCAGGATAGGTTTTAAGCCGTTTGGTTTCCGGATCGAATTCGGGTATCAGCCAGCGGTCATCGAGAAAGATTTGAATATTTTCATGGTTTTCTATGCCCGACAGATCCTCGACAACCAAAAAGCTGATCTGCGGATACGAGGTAAACACCGTTTTGCCGTTGGGCGGATAAATCTTTTTAACCCGCGGCGATTTTGTATCCCTGATAACGGCAAAATTCCCCATGAAATTTGTTTCAGCCTTTAAGCCGGTCGATGTTATAGTATGTTTGAGCCATTTCCATTTACCCTTTTTATTCAGCCGATAGATACCGATTTTATCCTGATGCGGATTAGAAAGTGCAAACGAAAGTTCTATATTGCCGGCCAGCGGAATTGTTTTAGGGCCAACCGAATATACTCTACCCAGAGTTGATTTGCTATTTGCAAAACGTTCGGTCGGCTTACTTAATTCAATATTCACCGGAGAATAAAATGAACGATTGCGACAGGTAACACTTAAATCGCCGAGTACAATAGATGTACTTCGGTCAGGATTATTCCCGGCGTGGAATATTGAAACATCTTTGCTGATTATGGGAAAATCGGAACCGTTTTCAAAAAGTTCGAGTTTAATGATAGCAGAGCTTATTACCTTATTTCTAAAATAGGCGGCATATCGTCCGTCACCTGCCGGTGAACTGATTATTTTATTGACATACCCGTCGCTAAATGAAATATGAATAAGCGGAGGTTCCACAATTTTGCGACGGGTTGAAATATTAAATAACAAACCACCATCAACCAATTTATAAGTAAAACTATATTTTACATGGGTTGGTTTCTTGAGGATAAAATGATTATCGGATAGTCCCCACCCCGATTCGCCGACGGCCACAACTTTGACGGCATCAGGTTTCCTTTTGCCGGAAGAAACTGTGAACTGGTAATCGCCATTCGATTTTTCGTCCAGTTTACCGGGTTCAATTTGTTTCCACTTAACTTTGCCCGATGTACCAAAGACCTTAATTCTTTTAAGATCTATATATTTATTGTTCAGTCTGTTTTCCATATAACAGGTTGTATCATCGACCCAAACCGGATTGAACAGTCGGCCGGGGGGAATCATGACAAATTCAAATTTTAGTTCGGACATATTTCCGGCGGCGTCATAAAGTTCAATTCGTGCCCGATGCAGACCATAATCTATATCACTGTTGACACTAAAAACACCGCCATCTTTATAAAGCGACTTGTCCCCGGAAAACTTTTTGCCCTCGGGAATAAACAGCTGATGCCAGTACTGGTCTTTCTCGGCGGTGGTCTGGTAATCAAAGCAGAGGTCGGCCATTCCGGTTTCGGCATAATCGTAATTTTCATAGGCGGTTTCATAATAAACATAATCATCGATAAAAAGCCGGGCCTTGTAAACATTCAGATCGGGACCGTTTTTGCGAATCTGATCGTATGCTTTTATTCTGATTCCGAATGGCCCTCTAAATGGTACTGCCGATTTGAGGATATAATTCCGGAGGGATTTATCATAAACGGATTTTTTGTTTAGTCTTCTGGTGCCATTGGGAAAAACCGAACTGTTATCCTGATATACAAACCCGACAAATTCAATTGTCGGGGCGACTCTGTCCTTGATATCAAAGCCGCTGGTCAAAGGGTTGAGCGGTTTGTTATCCGGATCCCGCACCTCAAAATGAATGTGGGGGGCACCTATCCCGCTTTGGCCGGAAAAAGCTATTAAATCACCGACTTTGACCGGGATTGAATCTATTTTGTAGAAATTATCAAATGAATAGATCCGGTTTTCCAACTGATAATCCCAGACTAACCGCTCTAAGCTGTCATTCAGTTTCGAAAGGTGTCCAAAGACATAGATAAGTCCATCGTTATCTTTAAGATAGAGCGCCTTGCCATATCCGTTATAGGAATATTTAATGCGCCAGATATAGCCGTCGACAGGTGAAAATACTTTACGACCCTCTTTTCCGCCGGTTCTGATATCAATCCCGCCATGAAAATGAGCCGGTCGATACTCGCAGAAATTTGACGATAAATCAATTTTGCCCTTTACCGGCATCTCGAAACAGAGGGATAGGCCATAGGAGAGGATAAAAAAAGCCAGGGCTAATAAGGTCGTCTTTGATGTCGATAACTTACTCATAATATATGGTTTAACAAATTATTGCCTGGTTGGTTCAATGTCAAAATAAAACAATTATTGTTATTAAAACAAAAATAGCGGCTTGCGCATTTGGAAAATACCGATATATTATCTGGTTGTTTTGAAATTTTGATTATTGTTGATTTTTAAGGAGACTGTAAATGTTTAGCATGCTGAGAAAAATGATTGGCCCGATAATGCTGGTGGTTTTGGTGGCTTTTGTAGCAACTATTATTTTCAGCTGGGGCGGCGGTGGATTCCAGGACAGACCGCGGGATACGGTGGGAATTATTAATGGTGAGGACATATCAATAAAGGTATTTGATCAATATTATAGCAACCTTCTAAGGCAGGCGCGACAGGAGAATGATTATGATTTGCCGCCGGGAAAGGTAGAAGAAATCAGAAATAACGCCTGGCAACAGCTTCAATCCGATATTTTGATTAATAATGAGATTGAAAAACATGGGATCGTCGTCACGTCTGAAGAGATTTACAGTTTCTTGAAGCTTTATCCTCCACAGGAGCTGCAATCGGCGCCTCAATTTATGACCGACGGCAGTTTTGATTATCAAAAGTATGTCAATGCGATGGTCAATCCGGAAAACGCTCCATTCTGGGCCAACCTTGAAAATTACGTTCTGCCTGATTTGAAAAAATACAAACTTCAGGAACAGATAATTAGTGCCGTCAGAGTGACTCCGGCCGAAGTGATGGAGGAATTTCTGACCGAGAAGGAAAAAATCAAACTCGGCTATATAAATATTAAAGATATGGATTTTAGGGACCTGGTTACTGAAGCGACTGATGAAGAAATTCAGCAGTACTATGACGAAAATAAGAAAAATTACCAGGTCGATGAGCGGGCAAGAATTGATTTTGTCATGTTTAATAAAGAGCCTTCTGAAAACGATTGGCAGAGGATTCGTTACGAAATACAGGATATTTATGATTCGGCCGCGGCCGGTGTCGACTTCGCCGAGCTAGCCGAGTTTTTTTCCGAGGACAATTCCGCTTCCAACGGCGGTGACCTGGGATGGTTTAAGCAGGGTCAGATGGTACCTCCTTTTGACAGTGCCGTCTTTTCGATGCAGGTAGGACAGATCAGCGAGCCGGTAAAAACCCGATTCGGTTATCACGTTATTAAATTACTTGGAATTAAAGAAGAAGAGCGCAATGCGGCGCATGTTCTGATGAAAGTGGAGGCATCGCAGGAAACTCTGGATCAGCTTCTTAATAATGCCACCGATTTTACACTGACGGCCAGGGAAAAAGGATTCGAGCAGGTGGCCGAGGAATTCAATTATGAGATTAAATCCAGCCAAAAGCCATTTGATAAAGTTGGATTTATCAGTCCTGAGATTAGATCAAATGCCAACATAAGCGAATTTGCTTTAAGTAATGCTATTGGACAAATTTCCGATCCCTTTGAATTGAGGGATTTCATCGTCGTTGCCAAAGTGACAGAGCGGATTCCGGCCGGTTATTCATCGATAGATGAAGTTACAATAAACATTAAAAGCGATATTAAAAAAGAAAAGACCAAACAGATGGCGCTTGATACGGCCGGAACCATGTATGACGCAATTAAAAGCGGTTCCACATTTAACCGGACTTCATCGACCTATGGATTCCCTTATGAGGCGACAGAACTTATAAATCGCAATTCCGTGGTAGCGAATGTCGGACGTTTCCCGGAGATTACCGGAGCCGGATTCGCACTAAAAGAAATCAACCAAACATCAGGGCCGATCGCTTATAGAAATGGTGTTGTGATTTTGAAACTGTTGGAAAAGGTGTCGGCTGATCTTGAAGAATTTAACCAGATTCAGGATTCGTTGAAGACGGTCACGCTTCAGAAAAAACAGCAGGATATGTACCGCCGGTGGTATGACGATCTGGTCAAAAAGGCGGAAATTGTCAGCTATCTCGACGATTTTTATCGCGCTTATTGATTGGATTTAATTTAAAATGATTTAAAAAAACGTCCCTCAGGGGACGTTTTTTTTATGCAATTTTATAGGTGAATTTATGCAGATTGAACATCCGGCGATTTTCTTTTATTTCGAAACTCACGTATTTCATCGATATCAAGGGTGACGGTCAATAAAGTCGGCTCATCCTCGGCATAAGTCGGCACCCGTTTGATTATCTCCCAGGGCGAAACAATCAACGACCGCCCCTGTAACGGTTTTTGAAACAGGGTACCGATACCGCAGGTCTTTATTATATAGGCGCTGGAGCTTTGTGCGGCCGTCAGATATATATTATTATCGCGCTTAAATTTTTCCGATTTCGACTCGGCTGGGCGGTACGGTGAGGTGGTCGGGATAAATATTATATCGACCTCTTGTTCAAAGAGCAAATTAAATAAACCGGGATTTAAGGCATCGGCGCATATCAGAACCGCAATTTTGATATCATCGACGGTGGCGGTGAATAATTTATCGCCCGGCAGAATTCCGCTGTCGAGTTCACCATCGACCGGATTCAATTTCCGGTAACGGCCGACAATATTGCCCCGGTCAAAAATGTATGAGCTGTTGAAAAGCGAATCCTTATCGCCTTCAACAACCGAACCTGCCACAAGACAGGTCCCAAATTCGACCGAGAGATTTTTAAGATATTCCAGATTATCTTTTATTCTTAAAGCGGCGCGGCTGAAATCGGTGTCGGATTCATTGACCATGCAGTATTCCGGCAGACAGACAAAATCCGGTTTCTGCTTGAAAATATGCAGCTTTTGTTCGAGGGACAACTCCAACCCCAACTGACACTGTACCGCTGTAACTTTGATTAGCATTTATATGTTTTCACCCTTTAATTACTCTTCTAAAACTTCTTACACATCATTATACGATTATGACCAGAATATGTTACTGTTGAACAGTAATACGGATTGAAAAGTTCGGTAATTTTATGATTTGTTGATTATTTAGATAGAAGATTTATTTCTTTTTTGATTCTATATCTTTGATGGCGCTTTGGAAAATTTCTTTTCCATAGGCTAAACCGTGTTTATTTAAAATATCAAGCGCATTATGAAGATATTCCAAAGCTCTATTATCTTCACCTTTATTCCTATATGTCAAACCGATATTGCCCAATTGATTAGCTTCGCCCTGACGATACCCAATCTCTCGATGTATCTTTAGGGCATCATTATGATATTCCAGCGCCTTATCCAGATCGCCCTGAATATAAAATATATTTCCGATATTGCCCAATTTATTGGCCTTGCCCTGAAGATACCCAATCTCTCCGTGAATCTTCAATGCATAATTAAAATATTCAAGCGCCTTATCAAGATTGCCCTTTTTGAAGTATATATTTCCGATATTACCCAATTGATTGGCCTCTCCCATACAATACCCAATCTCTTT
>CBFCZE010000151.1:0-6111 GCA_965602655.1 uncultured bacterium | reverse complement strand
GGCATTTTCCGGTCGGGGCTATATTTTTGAATATCGATCCGGTTCGGGTTGATGTTAATGTCCATCCGACCAAGGCTGAGGTTCGTCTGTCAGAAGAACGACAAATTCACGATTTGCTTTATCAGGTTATAAAAAAATCGCTGCGAAGTTCGATGGGACTGCCCTCGGCGTCGGCTGCATTACAGATAAAAACAGCGGAGGATAATTATACCGCCGCCGAGGCAATCAGGCGACTGAAGAACTTTATGCCTGATAAAAGTGCGAATAAATCGCCCGACCTAATGGAGAAATTGTACGGTGAACAAAAGGCTCAAGCGTCAGGCGGGGCACCGATGTCGGATAATCAGGAAACTGGCAAAAGCCTGACAGATATTAATGTATTATCTGAGAAAGCAGTTGAAACCAAAACCGACTTCGGGGCTATTAGATATTTGGGGCAACTTGGCCGATTGTATCTGGTTTTTATTTCAGGGGATGAACTGTTAATTGTCGATCAGCATACGGCTCATGAACGGGTGTTGTATGAAGAACATCTCAAGGCGATTGAGTCCGGGAAAACTATATCTCAGAATCTTTTATTCCCGATTAATATCGAATTGACACCGGAACGATTTGCCGTTTATGAAGAAGCCTCTGATGTTCTAAAAAGCGCCGGAATCATATCACAGCCGTTTGGCGCTACAACCGTTATGCTCTCGGCGGTTTCGGCTTCGCTGACAAAAAAATCACCGGAGAAGGTTTTCGAAGAGA
Organism: uncultured bacterium; assembly: GCA_965602655.1. Taxonomy (GTDB): domain Bacteria; phylum Zixibacteria; class MSB-5A5; order GN15; family PGXB01; genus JAAERC01. Next base: position 5,361 of record CBFCZE010000151.1, on the reverse strand, counting down.
TATTAACCGATATTGAAAATCTTCATAAGGGTGGCGAGGAATTAACCAAGGCGGTGGCACAATCGATCGCCTGCCGCGCTGCTATTATGGCCGGCGATGTTATCTCCGAAGAAGAGGCGATTACGCTTTATAAAAGATTATCAACTGTTGATAATAAGCATTGCTGTCCGCATGGCCGTCCGGTAACTCTAAAACTTTCAAAACATGAACTCGACAAAAAATTCGGCCGAAAATAATACGGATTACCCCCTTATTCCGGTTCTGGTTGGTCCGACCGCATCGGGCAAAACATCGGTTGCGACAGAATTGGCCGATATCTTTCCGCAGATTGAAATAATCTCGGCCGACTCCCGGCAGATTTATAAATACTTAAGTATCGGGACCGATAAACCATCAACCGATATTCTTTCTCGATACAAATTTCATCTTGTCGATTTTGTTAAGCCGGGGGAGAGATACACCGCTTTTGATTTTGTAGAGGACAGCAAAAATATTATAGCCGTGACTCTCAAAAGGGAAGTTGTACCGTTAATTTGCGGTGGTACCGGACTGTATGTCAGATCACTGGTGGAAGGTATAATTGAAATTCCGGATGACGATTTTTCACACAGAAATCAGCTGGAAGAGGAGGTAATAACAAAGGGGCCCAAATATCTGTTTGAGAAACTGCGGGCGGTTGATCCTACCGAAGCGGAAAAAGTTCATCCCAATAACATTAAGAAAATAATTAGGGCGCTTGAGATTTATCATTTAACCGGAAAACCGAAATCGGAATTTCTGACTCAGAATCAGGAGAGTTCGAGCAAATACAAATATAAAATATTTTGCCTGATTCCTCCACGAGAAATATTATATGAAAGGATTAATGCCCGGGTAGATATTATGGTGAATTCCGGTCTGCTTGACGAGGTCGAATGGTTGATTAATAACGGCATGAAAGAGACGGTCAAAAAAGTAAACGTTATCGGATATAATGAGTTATTCCGATATTTTGACGATGAGATTTCTCTTGAAACGGCCATAAATCTGATAAAACAAAACAGTCGCCGCTACGCCAAAAGACAGATAACCTGGTTTAAGGGAATGAAAAATGTAATTTTCTATGATTCCGCCGATAGTCTGAAGGCTGATTTGGCGGGCTTTTGGACAAAATAATTAAATCCTTGACATATATTTTTCTATTTTTGTATATATGACAATAAGTTAGAGCGTTTTTGCGTAAAGTATAAAAAGGAAACTCCGATAATATTGGGAGTAGAGAGAATTTATAAACTATTGAAAGATAACATGAAACAAAAGAGAAATATTCTAATTACGATACTTACCCTCACAATTTTATCGTTGCTGTTTAATTCCTGCACAAATCCGAATCTAAAAAAATCAACCGACGAATCGGCCAGGCCGAGTGAGCCGACGGCTTATGAAGCGCACGCAAAACAGGCTGAGTCCGGGGAAACCAGCGACGGTCAGATCTATCTTGACAGGCTCAGCGACAGACCATCGATGACCATGGATGAAGCTGATGAAAATGATATATCAGTTGCGGTTGACGATTATATATGGCGTCAGTTAAATCTGGCTCATGAATATTATTTAATGGGCGTCTTGGCCAATAGTGAAGGTATTTGGGATGAGGCGCAATATTACTTTGAGAAAAGTCTGGGAATTTTGGGTGATCTTGATATTGATAGCGAAACCAAACCAATCTCTCCGGAGGGCGCCAAATATAATCAGATATTATCAGAAATAATAGCCAATTATAAAATTACTTTGGTATCATTGGGACATCTGCCCAGTGATGTTTCGGCTGATGCTTTGATATCCCGCTTTTCTGAGATAAATCATATTGTCATCGATCCCGCCGAGTTGAACCGTCTGGAAAAATATGCTGAGGAAAAGGTGCCCTACAATGTTCCGATCGTAATGAATGAGCGGGTTAAAAAAAGTATTTTGTACTATCAGACGGTAGCGCGGGATGCATTCGCACGATACTTATCACGTTCGACAAAATATATCCCGATGATTGAAAGAATTTTTAAAGATTATGGCATACCGACGGACATAAAATATCTGGCGCTGGTGGAATCGGGGTACAACCCGAAGGCTTATTCGTGGGCAAGGGCGATGGGTCTCTGGCAGTTTATTGCCTCGACCGGACGAATGTATGATTTACATCGGAACTGGTGGTATGACGAACGTAAGGATCCAGTGAAATCGACTCATTCTGCGGCCCGTTTCTTAAAAGACCTATATGAGAAATTTGGCAGCTGGGAACTGGCTATGGCGGCGTATAATGGCGGTCCTGGAAGAGTCGGCCGCACCATCAAAAAGCAGAAGACAAAAGATTTCTGGAAAATGAAACTCCGCAAGCAGACCGAAGATTATGTTCCGTTTTTTATGGCGGCGACCATTATTTGCAAAAATCCTGAAAAGTTTGGATTCACAGATATTGAATATGAACCGGAATGGACTTATGATGAAGTCGTTGTTAAAAAATGTCTTGATCTGAATGTGGTTGCAAAGGCGATTGGCAGTTCGATTAAGGAAATGAAAGCATATAATCCGGAACTACTACGGCAGTTTACGCCGCCCAAAATAAAAGAGTACAAACTTCGAATCCCCAAAGGAAGTAAGCAGAAATTTTTGGCCGCCTATGATGATATGCCGTCGTCAAAACAGACCAGCTGGGTTAAGCATAAAATCAAAAAGGGGGAAACGGTTTCGACCATTGCCCGGAAATATGGCGTTTCTCAATACGCTATTTTCAGTGCTAATAATTTGAGCCGTCGCTCAAAGATTTATGCCGGTAAGTCGCTGGTTGTTCCGGTTCCAAACGATAAAAGTTATTCCTCAAGCAGGAAACGCAATTATGGGCTGGAAGGGAATGTATACAATGTCCGCTCCGGCGATAATGTCTGGGAGATTGCCAGGGCTTTTGGAACCACTCCGGAAAAGGTAAGAAGGCTTAATAAACTTGATAGTAAATCGCGTATTTATGTGGGTCAGAAACTGGTTATTACTGACAGCAAAAATCAGAAATCGTTTGCATCAACCAATGCATCGGTTGATAAGACCGGCAATTATAAAGTCAGACGCGGAGATTCCCTCTGGGAAATTGCCAAAAAGTTTAATACATCGGTATCGGCACTGCGAAAACTTAATGGTTTGGGACGAAGAAGTTATATTTATCCCGGTCAGAAATTGAAAGTTCCCGGTATGGTTTCCCAGGGCGATAACTATCAGGTTTATACTATAAGAAAAGGCGATACGGTTTCAGAAATTGCCGCTCGCTTTAAGACGACCGTGTCGAATATTAAATCCTGGAACAACATTAGAAATCTTAGAAAGATTCAACCGGGAGACAAGTTGAAAATTTATACCAGAAATTAAGTAAAAATATGGCCAAAAAAAGAGATATAATAATTGCGATTGTCATTGCCGCCACATTCTTTATTACTATTGGATTTTTCGGGTTGATGTTTATTGGCCTGATGTCCGAGGGCGGCGATATGGACTGGGGTGGTTTCGGTTCCAAGGTGGCAATTGTTGAAGTATTTGGCGACATATATTCTTCAGAACGAATAGTCAAACAATTGAAAAAGTGGGGCGAAAAGAGCAGTGTTAGAGCTATTGTTCTCCATGTGAATTCTCCCGGCGGAGGAATTGCCCCATCGCAGGAGATTTATAATGAGATTTTAAGGATTCGCGAAGAAGAAGGTAAAGTTGTCTTAACCTCAATGTCTTCTGTGGCTGCCTCAGGCGGATATTATATTGCCTGCGCATCTGATATGATTATGGCCAACCCGGGTACAATAACCGGCTCGATTGGTGTGATGCTAAGCTATCCTACTGCCGGCGAACTGTTTAAAAAGGTTGGGGTAAAATACGAAACGATTAAATCGGGCAAGCTTAAAGATGTTGGTTCGTTTGATAGGAATATTACCGCCGATGAACGGAAAATGCTTTCGGCAATGGTTATGGATTCATATGAGCAATTTGTGGAAGCAATTGTGGCTGGCCGGGAGATGGATAAGGAAGAGATTTATAAATTGGCCGATGGCTCGGTTTTCAGTGGTCGTCAGGCTTATTATAATGGGTTAGTCGATACCTTAGGTGGATTTGAAGATGCCGTCAGGCTGGCGGCTGAATTAGCCGGAATAAGCGGGAAACCGCAAACCGTCAAAGATTTTATCCCGGAAAAAGGAATTTTTGATTTAATAGGAGGATTATTAAAGAATGTCGAACGAGCAACCTCCAAGGGAGGTTTGGGTCCGGAAATTTTGTATTTGTATTAGTCTAAGAAAAGCATTGACTTGCAGAGAAAAATATCTTAATATAGCACGTTGTAGATTTTATAAGGATTGGAATTTGTTGATATTATTTAGTAGGCCGTAAAAGATTATTATTAATGAGTATGAAAATAAAAATAAATAAATATAAATCAGCCGGTTTCCGAGGGAGGATGTTATGACCAAAGCTGATATAGTTGAAAAAGTGGCCGAAAGAACCGGCCTTACCAGAACAGATGTTGCCGTTGTTGTCGATGCCTTGCTCGATACGATAAAAAAATCTATGGAGGCTGATAACAATATCGAAATCAGGGGTTTCGGTACGTTTAAAGTCAAACTAAGAAAAGAAAGAAAGGCCAGAAATCCAAGAACGGGTGAGGTTGTTCCTGTACCTGGAAGAAAAGTACCTGTTTTTAAGCCTTCGAACGAATTCAAAAACATGATAACGAAGTTGCCGATTGAATAATTGTTCGGTCAGCCAATATGGAGGATGAATGCCCAGCGGAAAGAAACGCAAGCGATTAAAGATTAAAACTCATAAACGCAAGAAACGCAGAAGAGCTGATCGTCATAAAAAGAAAAAAAGATAATATTTTTTCTTAATTATAAAGCATAAAGAAAATCCTCTATAAGGAAAACAGTTCCCGACAAATTGGGAACTGTTTTCCTCTCTTTTTTTTATATTTGTCAACGTTCTCATTTTGGCAAATATCGTACTTTCAACCCATTGAAAACTAATAAGATAGGCCGCATTATTATTTTGCTCCCACCGCAAAAAAGGCATTGATATTGCTAATGTCTTAATTGATGAAATATAGTTATTTTTATTTAAGAATATTTGTATCGATTGCTTTCTTTTTCCTGGCGGTGCAGTATCTATTTGCCGATGATACATTCGATATTCTTGTCAATGATGATGCTCATCAGGCCGAGCAACTCAATCCCAGGGTTACCGTAAATTATGCCGGTGAGTTTGTAGTTGTTTGGGCCGATAAACGCAATGGTCGGAGCGAAATATTCTTTCAATATTTTGATAGCGCCGGGACTCCGCTTGGATTCAATCAAAAAATTG
>CBFCZE010000150.1:0-6316 GCA_965602655.1 uncultured bacterium | reverse complement strand
ATACGGAGACGGCGATACTTCAGATTGACGGAACAATTTCACTTATTCGGGATGATTTGAATATCTATCTGGAGCAGGTGCCAAAATTAATTGAAGAGATAAAACCGGTTCAAGAGCAGGCGGTAACGGCGCTCGAGGAATATAAAACCTGGCTGCAGGATGACCTTCTCCCCCGCTCGAAGGGAGATTTCAGGCTGGGAGATGAGATATTTCGGATTAAACTTCGTTATTCTCTTGATTCGGATATTTCCAAAGAGGAACTTCTAAGACGCGCCGAGAAAGAACTGGAGGCGGTCACCGATGAAATGTATGAGACGGCCGTACCATTGTTTAAAAAATATTATTCGGAAGAGTTGTTTGATGCGACTTTTACAAAAAAAGAACAAATTATCAAAATGGTTCTGGACAAGCTCGCCGATGAACATCCATCAAAGAATAATATTGTCGAACTGGCCAGAGAGAAACTTCGCGAGTGCGAGGATTTTGTCAGGGAGAAAAAACTTGTCACTCTGTTTGGTGATGCTATTGATATCGTCGTTATGCCGGAATTCGAACGTGGTGTAGCCGTAGCCTATTGTAATTCTCCCGGGCCACTCGAAAAAAAGGGCAAGACCCTTTATGCGATATCGCCGCCGCCTGAAAGATGGGACGAAGATCGCGTAAATTCTTATTTTCGCGAGTATAACAACCATATGCTGGTTAATCTGACGGTGCACGAGGCGATGCCGGGTCACTATCTTCATGCCACGCATTCCAATCGGTTCAAGGCGCCGACCCTTATCCGATCCATATACGGCAGCGGAACCTTTGCCGAGGGCTGGGCCACTTATACCGAACAGCTTATGGTTGAAAATGGATTAGGCGGACCGGAGCTTAAAATGCAGATGCTTAAAATGCGGCTTCGGATGGTTATCAATGTTATTCTCGATCAGAAGATTCATACAACCGGAATAACCGAAGAAGAGGCGATGGATTTGATGATGAGCAAAGGTTTTCAGGAAGATGGTGAAGCGGCCGGTAAATGGCGCCGGGCCTGTTTGTCATCGACACAACTGTCGACATACTATATGGGCAATATTGAGATTAATGATATCAGAAAAGATTATGAAACCAAGGCCGGTGATAGTTTTGATTTTATGACTTTCCATGATAAACTGCTGTCTTATGGAACTCCAGCCCCGAAGTATATAAGGCAACTGATGGATTTATAAAAAAGTAACCGATTGGTTTGGTTGATAAATATCCGAATGTATAAAAAGATTATTATACATTTTTGTGCAGTTGTTATTTTTGGATTGATTCTGCTGCACTTTGCCGGTCTTGAAAATGATCCGCCGCTTTTTTATGTGGGACACGGGCAATCACTTCTAACCGATCCGTATCATCTGACCCATTCGGCCAGAAACGAGATTTTATTCGATAATTGGAATCCGTATGATTATCATCGCTGGGATGTATTTAAAAATTCTCTTATCTCCGGAGTATCATATCTGGTTTTCTCAGGTTTTGATATTTCCCGTGTAACGGCTAATCTTGCGTCCGTATTTTTGCATCTGATCGGATTACTATTTTTTATTTTTGGTCTATATCATCTTCGCGGCAAGAGAGAAGCGTTATTTACGGCAGTATTTCTCTTAATAAACGGAATCCTCTTTTTTTACGGCCGTTTTCCGTTTCTCGAAAACGGTCTGATATTTCTATCGGGACTGATTGCTTTTATTTTTTTGAAGTACTATGATAAAATTTGGGGACAGGCTCTTACCGGCGGCCTGATAGCGCTGGCGGCGCTGGCCGGGAAGCTTTTCGGATTTATTCTTATTGGTCCGGTAATTCTTGTTTTAATATATAGGTATCGTTCCAAAATTTTTCTGCCGGCGGTAACCGTATGCGGAAGTATGATTGTTTCAGCGCTTCTGTATATTTTTATTTTTTATGGCGATGACATCTCTGTTTTGACCAATTATTATACCGAGCAAACGATCGGAATGTACGGTACACCGCCCGGTTTTATGTCACTGGCCAATTTTTTCAAAACGTTGATAACCTATGGTGGGGAATCAGGCATTGTTGAATTTGCACCATTCATTATCCTTTCTATTATCTCAAGCCTGATTCTGGCAATCTTAACGGTGAAGTTTACAGGTGAATTTAATAAGAATCATGTACCGATTATTTTTTGCATTGCCTGGTTATTGGCGGGAGTGGCCGGGTTGATGCCTTTCTATTATCGTCCAATCCGATATGTTCTGTTTCTTTTTCTCCCCGGCTCAGCAATCTGCGGATATGCCTTTTATTACGTTTTATTTGATAAAATAAAATTATCTCTTCACAACCGGATGGTTTCTTTGCCTTTGTTATTTTTCTTATTTTGGTATCTTTTTACTCAAGCCTATATCTTTTTTGCGCCATTTGGGACAAAATTCCGCGTCGGGGTAGAAATTATGCCAATGACGGCTTTTATTGCAATAATTGTAGTAGCCGTTATATTTTTCGTTTTTCTCAAGCGGAAAAACTTTACGGTTAAAAAATGGCCAGCGGTTATTTTGGGATTGATTTTACTGGCAATTTGTTTTAATCAGGGCAGATATTTTTACAAAGGATTGACCGAATCGGGTCAGTTACTGAATAGGTATAATAAGGAAATGGCCCAACTGGTCGATGCCGACGCAGTATTTACCGGTCCGTATGCGCCGGCGATGACAATTGATAATAATCTTAAGAGTGTTATTTATGTTTTTGGCTTATCTAATGTTGAACAGAATCTGTTTGAGAGATTTCCGATTACACATATTGCCACTGATTTCCAAAACTGGAAACGGGCTAAAAAAGATTTTCCATTTTTGAATTCCTCTCTTTTGGTGGTGCAATCCGTTATTCGTGATCAGGTCATTTCTCTTTACCGAATTCCTACGGCCGGGATAGCTGAAACATATTTTGAAATCGGTCAAAGATATTTTTATAGAGAAGTTTTTGATTCGGCGCTTGTGAATTTTAAACTGTTTGCGGAGCAATACCCGGAAAATATATTCGGACAAATTCATTTGGGGCTGGCGCACATGTCCACCGGCGAAATTGGAAAAAGCGAACAGATTATGATTCAACTGTTATCTCAATATCCCGATGATTATATGCTACACAGCTTTTGCATCGGGTATTATAAACGACTCTATGCCGCCACTGGAGAAGAAAATTATTTGCGGCTATCCGAATATTATGAACTGATGGGGAAAAAACTTATCCCCAGATTAGCTAAGGCTAATTAATGTTAATTTCAGCCAATTTTAATTACACGGCAGACTTTTCTGGACGTCTGCCGTGCTTAGTATATCTATTGTTCTTCTGATTCTATTCAGTTATTAATATCCCTCCCCACTCGACAGCAGTGAAGCCGTTACGTTGGATAGCATCCGGGAGCGGCAATTCATCCACCTGTATCGGAGAAGTCAGCGGTCTGAAGAAGAATATTGTTCTCAAAAATTCGTCAGGTAAAGGTTCAATATTGACCGAAATCATTGACTCTACATCCTGCGGGTAAACGGCCAGATACGGCGTACTTCCAAATCGCGGCAGCCAGTATTCGATAAAATCGTCGATCTCTCTTCCGACATAGCCGAGATTCATAAGCAGATATCGCAATTCGTTTTCAAGATCGGTGCCATCCAGCAACCAGCCGAATTTATGATTCAGGGATATTGATTGACGAGTGTCATAAAATAGGTATTCGTACTGTTCATCAATAATTCCTTCTGGCGTAACATTTACCTCCCAGCCGGAATTGTATGGCGGTTCGGACTCCACTATTCGCCCACCGTTGGGAAAATCGATATCGACACTTATGTCAATTGTCGTTTCAGGATAAAGATAAATATTCGGCGCATAAACCATCGTTTCACTCATGGTAAGTAAATCCGTATAATCGGTCCCTGATGTATTCGATAGCTCAAACGATTTCGGTATTCCAAAAGAATCGGAATGCAGAAAATATGTACATTTACTAAGATTGCTGAAACCATATCGACCCAATGAGTCAGTAGTCCCAAATATTGAACCACCTCCGGCGGCGGTAAGAGCAATTTCCAAATCGTCATAATAACGATCGGGAGGAAAACCGGGATTTTCAAAAATTACACCGGTAATGGAATTTGGAACAGCCGGGACAGCATCGAGATCAACATCAATTGTCTCGCCTTTTAAGCAATAATGCAGTTCGGTATAAAAGCCGTTTGCCTCAGCGTAGATAAAGTATGAACTATAATTTTCAATATCTATTGTAATTGAACCCTCGGTTGCCAATTCCAGTGTATCAAGAGCAATTACTGCAATCGGAGCATGAATTTCAGATATTGATGATCTCTTTCCGCTCGCAATAATATTGGCATCGGCATAGACATAAAGTGTAATATCGGTGGCGACACTATCAATTGCGGCCGGAAATTCGTGAGTATTTTCCGGGCCGGTTGAATTGCTACATGATAGAATTATGATTAATGATAGAATTAACAGAAAAACAATAAGTGAATAACTATTTGTTTTCATTTTATCTCTCCCCATTATAAATAAAAAATAATTTATTGCTATTCTTCCAGCAATATTCCGCCCCATTCAACAGCGGTGAAGCCATCGCGTTGTATGGCATCCGGCAGCGGCAATTCCTGCAATTGTACCGGCGAGGTCAGCGGTCTGAAGAGGAATATTGTTCTCAAAAATTCGTCAGGTAAAGGTTCAATATTGACCGATATCATCGACTCTACATCCTGCGGGTAAACGGCCAGAAACGGCGTACTTCCAAATCGCGGCAGCCAGTATTCGATAAAATCGTCAATCTCTCTTCCAATATAGCCGAGGTTCATAAGCAGATATCGCAATTCATTTTCAAGATCGGTGCCATCCAGCAACCAGCCGGATTGATGATTTAAGGGTATCGATTGACGTATCTCATAAAAAAGGTATTCATACTGGCCATTGATAATTCCCTCCGGGGTAACATTAACTTCCCAGCCGGTATTGTATGGCGGCTCCGATTCTATCATTTCCCCGCCATTGGGAAAATCAATATTTACGCTTATATCGCTTGTCGTTTCCGGGTAAAGATAAATATTGGGGGCCTCGACCTGCATATCCGAAAAGAAGTAAAGATCTTCATAGTCGGTTCCGGCCGTATTTGAAATACTAAATACCTTCAACGTATCAAAATTAGAAAAATACAAAATATAGGAATTTCCACTCAAATTACTGAACCCATACCGTCCCAGACTATCGGTTGTTCCTGATATGGAGGTTCCCCCCGGAACAGATAGAGCAATATCTTTTTCTGCAAAATAACAATCGGCAAAATAAACCTGCTGTTCGAAAATAACCCCCGTTACTGAGTTGGCAACCTGAGGAACAGCATCAAGATCGACTCTAATCGTGTCACCTTTTTCACAGCGGTAAAGTTCGGTATAGAAACCGTCGGCTTCCGCATATATGTAATATTGGGCCGGATTGCTGTATGGATTTTCTTCATAGATATCGATTCTGATTGTATCCTCGGTAGCCATCTCTATTATATCAAGGATATTTCCCCAGCCATCTGAATAAACGTATAAAGAAATATTGGTGGCGACACTATCAATTGCGGCTGGAAATTCGTGAGTGTCTTTCGGTCCCGTTGAATTGTCGCAAGATAGAAAAATTGATAAAGACACAATTACCAGCAATGCGGTCAGTAAATAAAACCTGGTTTTCATTTTATAAATCCTTTCTATAATAAAAATTATATGCATTTATTATTTCAGCCAGATAACGCCCCACTCGGCAACAGTGAAACCATCGCGCGTGAATACTTCAGGTTCGGGCGGGATTGGAATGATGATCTCATACGCTAAAGGTCGAATAAGAAGTAAAGTTCTCAGAATATTATCGGGCTGGGGCGTAATATTCAGGGTAACAAATGATTCGACATCCTGCGGATAAACCGCGTAATAGTCGGCATCGCCGAGTTTGGGAATCCAGAATTCGATAAAATCGTTTATTTCCTTTTCGATGAAGCCGAGACTTGAAAGAAGGTTTCTTAATTCACTCTCAAGATCGGTTCCGTCGAGAACCCAGCCGTATCTATAATCGAGCGGGACCGGTTGCAGTGATTCATAATACAGATAATCATAAGTCTCATCGATTGTTCCATCAGGAGTAACATTTACATTCCAGCCGCCGTTGTACGGCGGTTCCGATTCTATAATCTGTCCGCCCTGAACCAGGCCGAGTTCCACGCTGATATCTGTCTGAGTTTCGGGATAGAGATAAATATACGGTGCCCGGTCCATTGTCGGTTCAT
>CBFCZE010000149.1:0-6495 GCA_965602655.1 uncultured bacterium | reverse complement strand
GTCATAGGCACCGATTTCGAAGCTAATTACAGTCCTATCCGGGGTTGATTCTTCTATTGATAAAGTAAAATCATTGATAACCGCCTTGACTTCTTGTCGCTCGGCCTGGGTAAAAGTAGTGAGCAAAAGACAGACTAATAATGTAAGCGTCAGTCGTTAAAAGATATTATTTAGCCGCCAGTAAATACTGGACAGATTTTGTGTATTTGCTATGAACAAATCGGGCCGGGGCCGTTTTTATATTTGTAATTAATCAAATAAACAATATCCAGGATATTAACCAATGTATCGCCATTGACATCGGCAGCATTCAAATATTCCGGCGCCGGGCCATCTTTATATTTATAGTTTATCAAAAACACTATATCAAGAATATTCACCAAATCATCCCCGTTGACATCACCGCAGATAGCATCCATGCACGCAATATTTACACCGCCATTCGCATAAACGACATAGCGTTGTCTGATCGGCGAGTTATATATATTCGGGACGCAGGAATTGGGCGTGCCACCCCTATTTTCAAAGCTGGCAAAATGGTCAGTTATATTTTCACGCTGATTGTAAGGTCCATTAACGTCTGAGTATTCATAATTATATACAGCCAGACTGACGTATTCATCCAGCCCGTCACCGCTTCCAAGGGCATTGCTTGAGCAATTTTGCCAGCAGAAGCTGATAGGGACAAATTGACACTCAAGAGTGTGGTCTGTTGTAATTTGAAATGTTAATCTGGCATAAGTATCACCGGGTTGCAGGATACATCGGCTTGGCTGCCCCGGAATACCCGGCAAATCAGCTGTTCCATAAATCTCGACGAATCCGTACGCATCACATATGGGGTCTCCAACCTGGGGGCTCCAATAGCTAAAATCTTCCCAACCATAGTCGGCATAAATACTTCCAGGGTCAACAGTAACCAGAGTCAGCGCGGATGGATCATAGGTAATCTGAAAATTAAATGTTCCCAGACAAAGGCAATTATCGCCAACAATAATATCAACTGTTTGAGTTGAGTTCAGCATACAATTTAGAGGCGCCTCAATTTGCACATAAGAAGGCGCCGCAAAACATAAATTATCCAGTGACAAATTATTCCCCGGATAAATAGGCAAAATTGAAATAACCAGACGCTCAAAAGGTCTTTGAGTCGCCATCAGCCACGGAATAGGCAGACCATCGCTACCCGGATAGGAACTCACATTAACGACATTGCCAGTCTGGACATAGCCGGAAACAAATTCATATGCTCGAATCTCCCACTCATTATAATCCACATCTATTAATTCTCCATAGAATTCCGTGATCGGAGGTATAAATTCGATCATAATATCCAGCGGTAATACGCCACCGGTTCCATTGTCAGTAAGAAAAGAACACTTGGTAAATTTGTGATAATCGGTTAGGGGCATATCGTCGAAGGTCGGCGCCATTATACCGCATCCGCTACTGATCGCATTAGGTCCAGAAAAGCCGGTCTTTGGCGATCCGACTTTGGCGATTCGCGGATACTGTCCGGGTAGAGGAGCGGTAGCCACACCCGAATGCCAGAAGGTTATGTCATAAGGCGACAAGTAATTTAAATTTATTATATCATTATCCTGCGTTGGACTGGTATCAGGATAATATTCAAACTCTATGCAATCACATAGGTTATTATGCTTTCCGGGAGCGGTAACTTTCTCGAGAACCATCAGTGCCCAGCAGGTTGATAGAATTGTATCTCCCAATCCGGCACCATAGTCGCCGACATGATTGTCCCAATAATCAGGACCCCATGAGCCATTGCCATTTATAGCCTGGAAAGCGATCAAATAACTGGCAAAGTCATCAAACCAGTCATGAGACCCTATTTTCTGAATACCATATGCCTGCAACCCTTTTGTTACAGTAAACATTGCCTGATAACACTCAATCCAGCCCTCCGGGTACCCCGACCCAGGGTACGCGTACCAATTATTATCAAGATAGCTCAAAGCATCAATTAATCTTTGGGTTCCCAGCGGATCTCCATACCAATTCATTTCAAAAATTAAATTTCCGGTCTCCAGAATATTGGTCCAGTTATAGCCAGAGCCAAGTTTGTAACGCGATCCTCCATTAGCATCCTGAATATTGTCAATCCAATTGACCGGATCGCCTAAAAGGTCTTTGGTATTTTGCGGGATGGGAATACTGAAACCGTATGGCGCCGATGATTCAGACATGGCCAGCGCCATGGTTGCATAACCGGAGTTAGATTGATCGGCCACGGTCGACGTATAACCATAGCCCCACCCACCTTTGTTTCCCCCCGCTACAATCTGAGCGTTGATTAGCCAATCGACCGCTGCCGAAGCCACATTATAATAGGACCAGCCATTCACCAAACTGCCAATAACATTTACTGTCGAATTTGGCGTATTACACTGCGACAATGCCATTAGGGCAATACTTGTTTCATAAGTATTTGCCGCCCAACTTACTTCCCCCGTGCCGGCAACAGTGGCAAACTTGAATAAATAATTCAGGCCGTCTTCTACATTCTGACGATAATGATAACCCTGATCAAGGGCTGATGAATATCCAAGCCGAATGGCTTCATGCTCAAACTTAAGAACAGCCAGTCCGGTCTTTCCAATCTTTTTGTATAGATGTCCCCATGATCCATCAGCAGGATTTTGTTTGCCGGCCAGCCAGGCCAGGCCATCATCAATAGCGGTCTGAATCTGCGCTGGGGTTGCCGCTTTGGTGCCCGATTGGCCCAAAATCATTATTGCCAAGACACCCATTACGATAAATTTCCTTACCATGGTCTCCTCCAACCGAATAAGATTTTTATTCTATCTATATTTTCAGACAATTGCAATTTTTGGAATCGAATTATATAAATTTAAGAAGCATCAATTGACATTCGCTTAATTCCAAAGAATGCGCTCGATTATCTTATTTCAACAAATATAGAATAATATGGTCTTTTGTCAAGACAATAATATGATACGGAATCTGTAAAAAGGTCATTTCATGGAGAATTTTTTATCCAAAACCGGGCTTTACTTTTTAAACCTAATCTGATATATATTCGCCCTGAGACGATTTTTGAGAATTGATTTTATTTATAAAGGATTTTGTAAATGGCGGGACAAAATTTAATAGAAAAAATCACCCAGCGATTTGCCGTCGGACCGGATAAAGATCATATAGTGCACAGCGGAGATTTTATTTCAATCAGACCGGCTCATATTTTAACACATGACAACACAGGCGCCGTGATGAATAAGTTCGAGACTATCGGCGCATCCAAAATGGACAATCCAAGACAACCTATGTTTGCATTAGATCACCGGATTCAGGATACAAGTGAAGAAAACTTAAAGAAGTACGCCTCGATTGAAGCATTCGCCAAAGATATGGGCGTTGATTTCTATCCGGCCGGACGGGGGATAGGGCATCAGATCATGTGCGAGGAAGGTTATGTCTGGCCGGGCGGTATGGCGGTGGCCTCGGATAGTCACTCCAATATGTACGGCGGACTGGGATGTCTTGGAACACCGGTTGTTCGCACCGATGCCGCGGCAATATGGGCGACCGGACGGACCTGGTGGCAGGTTCCCCCGGTGGCAAAGGTGAACCTGATAGGCCATTTAAAAAAGGGTGTAACCGGAAAAGATGTCATAATAACTCTCTGCGGATTTTTTAACAACGATGAGGTTCTTAACCATGTTATTGAATTCACCGGCGATGGTATTACTCAACTTTCGATTGATCAGCGTTTGACTATTGCCAATATGACCACCGAGTGGGGCGCTCTGGCAGGTCTGTTTCCATGTGATGATATTACTATCAAATGGCTCAAAGATCGTGCCGAATTTGTGGTCAATCGAGGTTTGGCCGGTGTGCCGTCGGATAAAGACGGTGATGGAACTCATCCCCGCCTCAATCAGCGAAGAATCAAAGAGATCATCGACAACCCGCTTCGTCCCGATGATAACGCCGAATATGCGTCCGAGTTGACTCTTTTTCTTGACTCGGTGCAGCCGTATATTGCCGGACCGGATAATCTTAAGACAACAACTCCGGCTCTTGAGATGCGGGAGAAGAATATAAAAATACAAAAGGCGTATCTGGTCTCATGTGTCAACAGCCGGGTTGAAGATATCGCCGAAGCGGCCGCCGTTGTTAATGCCAAAAAAGGTAAAAAAGTCGCCGAGGGTGTCGAATTTTATATGGCGGCCGCCTCTAGCGAAGTGCAGGCCGAAGCCGAAAAACGCGGCGACTGGCAGGCACTAATTGAGGCCGGTGCTATTCCGCTTCCACCCGGATGCGGACCATGTATCGGATTGGGAAAGGGATTGCTCGGTGACAATGAAGTCGGTATCTCGGCCACCAATCGAAACTTTAAGGGCCGGATGGGCTCCAAATCGGCCAAAGCGTATCTGGCCTCCCCGGCGGTGGTAGCCGCCTCAGCTCTGGCCGGAAAAATTGACGTCTCGGATGATTTCGAGGCCACGGCGATAAAAGCTGAACTAAAAGTGTCAGACCAAAAAGCCAAAGCTCCGGGTAAGGTGAAAATATTGGACGGTTTCCCGGAAGTCATCGAAGGTGAGTTAATATTTTGTTTTCAGGATAATCTGAACACCGATGGTATCTTCCCCGGCAAGTACACATATATCGATGATTTCACCCCGGAGCAGCAGGCCGAAGTGGCAATGGAAAACTATGACCCCGATTTTATCAAACTTAGTGAAAAAGGCGACATACTTGTCGGCGGTTTCAACTTCGGTTCCGGAAGTTCGCGCGAACAGGCGGCGACAGCACTAAAATACCGCGGCATTCAACTCCTTCTGGCCGGATCGTTTTCAGAAACATATAAGCGCAATGCCATCAACAACGGCTTTCTGGTAATTGAGATTCCCAGACTGACCAACGATTTAAAAAGCCGATTCGGCGAGGATAAGCTGACGGTTCGAACAGGAATCAAAGCAAAAATTGATTTCGGCAAATCGATTGTAACAGCAGATGGTGTCGAGTTTAATATCGGCCCGGTCGGCACCGCCGCTCAGGAATTAATAATAAAAGGCGGTCTGGAAAACTGGGTGAAAGAAAATATTGGAAAATAAATGATAGACATTGAACATTTAAAGAAATCAGTTCTGGTAATTGGGTACTATATTCCAAACGAAAGCCCCCAATTCCGGGGCACGGGATTTTTAGTCGGCGAAGGTGATCGTGCCTTAACCTGTGCGCATGTGATTTTGGAATCAAAAGCAAAAGATGGCAAACCGCCTATCACAATTCCTAAAGAAAAAATAATAAATGGAAAGACGGCGGAATTAAGTTGCTGGGTTTTTACTAGTAGCAAAAAACAATTTAAAATAATTAGATTTAAAATACTTCAAATTGCAACTTATATAGATCCTCATTTTGAATCCTACTATATTGGAGATTCACCTGATGTTGCATATCTTAAATTGGAAATGACAGTATGGAGGAAAACGATCGGGAATGTGATGCCACCATCATTGAGGGTTTCAGATAACATTTTACGCGACGTTGGTTCAGAAGTAGCAATCATTGGATATCCCTCACCTAATATATTAATGGTGGCAGACAATTCGGATAAACCGAAATGCTTAGACCCTATGATTCAGTTTGCAAGACTTGCTGGTGCATTACCTTTTATATCTGCCCCAATAATTCAATTTCTAGCATTTGATACCGTTTTTGCAAAAGGGAGTTCTGGTTCACCAGTTATTAATTTATCAACCGGCAAGGTGGTTGCTATTGTAGCTCAACTCCATCCATTTTACCTACCCACGTATTTGGGCAATAATATTATTGCGGATACTATGGTACCCTCTGGAATAGGTTTTGGAGTACCCTCCAATTTCTTCCATGATTTATCATTGAGCCGCGACGGAATTGGTAAATTTAATTTTAATGAATAATTAAATGGTAGTAGGAAAATACAATGGACAAAACAATCTCAAGACAGATTTCGGAGTTTGCCGTAAATCTGAAATTCAAAGATTTACCGGATGATGTAATCAATGAGGTCAAACGGTATCTGTACGATTCAATCGGCTGTGCATTTGGCGGGTATTTTACCAAAGACGTGAAAATTCTGTATGATATCTATTCGGACATGGCCGGCAAAGAGGAAGCGACTATAATCGGCTACGGCAAAAAAATGCCGGCCGTGAATGCCACTCTGGTAAACTCACTGATGATACGTGCCCTCGATTTTAATGATATCTACTGGAAAGAAGACCCGTCGCATCCGTCCGATCTGATACCGGCCGCTTTATCAGTCGGCGAAAAAGTCGGCGCCTCGATGAAAGATGTTATCGTTGGTATTGTCTTAGCTTATGAATTTGAACAAAGGCTGTGCGAGTTTGCCGTCCCGGGTGTTCGGGAACGTAAATGGCACCATGCAACATTGACGCAGTTTGTATCCCCGATAGTAGCCGGAAAATTATTGGGACTCAATGTCGATCAGATGACCAATGCGATCGG
>CBFCZE010000148.1:0-6500 GCA_965602655.1 uncultured bacterium | reverse complement strand
ATACCATTTAACAGCAAATATCAATTTGACAACTAAGACGGTATCTACTTGGCTATTCATACCTTAGCGTCTTTACTGGATTGGCGCGAGCGGCTTTGATCGACTGAAAGCTTATTGTGAGCAATGCAATTATCAGGGCAGCCGCGGCCGCCATGACAAAAACCGTCCAGCCAATATTTATCCGATAGGCGAAATTATCTAGCCACTTCTGCATCACATAATAGGCCAGAGGCCAGGCAATTATATTAGCGATGATGACCCATCGAATGAAATCTTTTGTTAAAAGAAAAACGATTTGTGATATGCCGGCTCCGTGTACTTTTCTAATCCCTATCTCTTTGGTTCTTCGCTCGACCGTATAGGAGGCCAGACCAAATAAACCAAGGCAGGCAATAAACACCGCTAAAAGGGAAAACAGTCCCAATATTGTACCCTGTTTCTGTTCTGCCTTATAAATCGAGGCGTATAAATCATCAACAAAATTGTACTCAAATGGGTATTCCGGATTTATCTTTTCCCAGGTTTTTTCGACCGCAGCCAGAGCCGCCGGCATATTATCGGGATTAATTTTTATTAAAATACACCAGTACCATGCAGATTTCTGAAAATAGACAAGCGGTTTTATTTTTTTTCTCAGATTTGAGAAATGAAAATCTTCAACAACGCCGATGATCGGACCGGCGGGCAGAGTCGCCCATTGCTGCACCGGAAAAAATTCATGTCCTATCGCCTCTGCGGGAGTATCAAAACCGATTAAATTTACACCGGATTCATTCAATATATAATTAGTTTTATTCGTGTCGATCGGCCCGGGCGGAAAATCCCTGCCCACAATTATTTCGCCGTCATAAAACCTGAGAAAGTTTTCTTCCACCGGCATAGCAAAGATGATACTGACTTCATCTTCCTTTCTCACCCCATCGATTGTGTATGGAAAAGCATCCAGAATTTGTCGGGACGGTGGTTCCATTGAGGTTGTTATGTCTATTATTTCTGAATTGCCGCTTAGCTCATTTTTAAAATTACCATATCGTTGTTTGGCAGGAACCGGAAGATTTGAAATAGCAATAATCTGTTCACCATAACTCCCCAGCCTGTTGGCCATCAGGAAATTGTGCTGGGTATAAGTAATCACGCAACCAATAATTAGTGCAATTGATATTGCGAACTGAAAAATAACAAGAAAATTCCGCATCGAAACTCTGCCCCCAAAACCTCCCGATTTGCTCAGATTTGATGAACCAGCCACCGCCTTCAGAACATTTACCGGCTTTAATGACGATAGGTACAGAGCCGGGTAGCTTCCGGCCAGAATACCGATAATAAATGGAAACAAGATCAAACCAATCATAAATTCTTTGTTTTCATAATTTAAAAGCGTTAATTCTTTTCCGGTAAAATTATTAAAGAGGGGAAGCGTTAATTCAATTAATACAAAAGCAATCAGCAAAGCACAGATACTGAGTAAAATCGATTCGCCCAGAAAATATTTTATCAATTGCCCGCGAAAAGAGCCAAGTGTTTTTCTAATACCTATTTCCAATGCCCGTTGGGAGGATTTGGCCGTCGATAGATTCATAAAATTGATACAGCCGATTAACAAAATAAGTCCGGCAATTATCAAAAAGATGTAAACGCTTTCTATATTGCCGTTCGATTCAATTTCTCTGTCCAGATCTGATTGCAGGTGTATGTCGGTCAATTTCTGAATATGTACAATCGGTTTTGATAGCCACCCCGACATCCGCTCTTCGACAAGTTTTGGAAATTTTAATGCTAATTCTGCCGGGTCGGCACCATCGGCTAATAATACATAAGTATAATTCCAATTATCGACCAATTCTTCCCGGCGATTAGTTTGAGGAATAAGAAAATCAATATGAAAATGCGAATTGGCCGGCGTGTTCTCAAGTATCCCGGTAACAATATATTCGGTCTCATCACCTAAGTATCGATTGACCGTCGTTAATGTCTGTCCTATTGGGTCGGCGCCACCAAAATATTTTTTGACCATATATTCGGAGATAACAATTGCGCCAGGCTCACTCAGAACTGTTTGAGGATCACCCTGCAATAATTTAAAACTGAAGACGTCAAAAACATTCGGATCAACATTAAAAAAGTTGGTTTCATTGTACTTCAAATCACCATTGCGAACGGTCACTTTGAGCTCATGATGAAAACGCACCATATCTAAAACTTCCGGATATAGTTCCGGCAATGAATTGATCCAACCATATGGAACCCGGGCAAAATGAGAAGAGTTGCCGGGGCGGACAAATTCAAATGTTATTCGACATATATTGCCGGCTTTTTTATGATAGCGGTCATAGCTGAGTTCATCCTGCACCCATAGCATTATCAGCAGACAGCAGGCCATACCAACCGCAAGTCCGGTTACATTGATAAATGAGAAGCTTTTTTGTCTAAAAACATTTCTTATAATAATTATCAAATAGTTTTTAAACATGATATCCCATCCTATTCATATCTCAATGTTTCAATCGGATTGGTTAGCGCCGCCCTGATAACCTGATACCCGACGGACCCGGCCACAATTAGAAAGGAAATTAAACCGGTCAATAAAAATATCCCGACATTTATATCAATTCTGTAGGCATAATTTTGCAGCAGTTTATTGAATCCATAATATGCAATCGGAAAGGCGATCAGATTGGCAATTACCATCATTTTGATAAACTCGCTTGCCAACAAACCGACCAATCCCCCGATCGGGGCGCCAAATACTTTCCGGATTCCAATTTCCCGACGACGCTGCCTTATCATATACGATACCAGAGAGTACAATCCCAATGATGCAATAAATATCGCCAGAACCGCAAAATATCCGATCGTTTTGATAATTCCATCCAGATCATCATAATAATATTGGTACTGTTCATTCAAATATTTAAAACCGATCATATCTTTCGGGAAGATACTTTTAGTGCTTTCATTAAGGGAATTTATGAGTTCGGATATATTTTGGGAGGCGATACTTGCTGATAAATATATCTGCTGCGGCAATTGCTCATACGCTACTATCATCATCATCGGTGCAATTGCATAATTGAGCGGCTGGAAGTGATAATCTTCGACAACACCTATAACCGTATAGGATTTTCCGTTGCTGTTCAAACTTTTGCCGAGGGGATTATCCCAGCCAAAGGTGCTGACCGCCGTTTCATTAATAAGACATCCGCTTATCTCATCCGAAGGGAAGTCTATGGAAAATGATCTCCCTTCTTTCATGGTGAAATTATATGTGTCAATATAATCATAGTCTATATAATTTAGATATACCTTGGTTTTCTCACCCTCGCCGGCGCCTTCCCACCCTGCTTCCAGCGAATAGGTAATCATATTGGGCAGACAACATGACAACGCAACTTCGTTAACTTGCGAATTAAGAAGCAAATTATTTTTCAGCGTTTCAACCTGTTGTCGACTGATGCCGTCATAATTAGTCAGACTATTGATAACAATATTATCCGTATCATAACCCAAAGATTTATTTTGAAGAAAACTCAATTGCCCTTGAGCAATCAGGGTTCCTATTATAAGAAGTGTGGAAATAACCAACTGCGAGATAACCAAAATCCTTCTTATCGGTGAATTACTCCTGCCCATATTGGTCGAGCTTTTTAAAACTTTGGAAGGATTTAAGGATGATAGATAGAAGGCCGGGTAGATTCCGGAAATCAGACCGATCGCCAGGATCAAAAGTAATGCCGCCGGGGCCATAACCAAATTATCGAAAGAAGCAAATGACAGATCTTTCTCAATTATATTATTAAATTCCGGCAGGAATAATTCTACCAGAGCGATGGCAAAAAGCGTGGCCAGACCGGATAACAATAATGATTCGCTTAGGAACTGAGCAATCAGAGAACATCTAAATGACCCGACGACCTTTCTGACGCCAATTTCTCGTGCTCTGCCGGCTGAATAAGCGACGGCCAGGTTGGTATAGTTGGCGCAGCCAATAAGCAATGTCACAACCGCCACGACGGCAAATAGATAAATGATTGTGATGTCGCTGTTGACGCCAATTTCACCATAGATATTAGAATAAAGATGAATTCGACCAAGCGGCTTAAGGTACAACTCCGTTGTATTATTTTCTCCCGTATAGTTCTTCAGAGCATATCGTAACTTATCGCTTACAAAGCCTGGATCGTAATTTTCGTGAAGTAAAACATAAGTCTGAATAACCGAACTGTTCCAGTCGTCGGTCAATTCCAAGCCCTGATTTCGCATCAGGAATTCATAAAAGGAAAATGGTACTATATAATCAAACGTAAAATGAGAATTTGGAGGCGGATTTTTTGCAATAGCCGTCACAGTGAAGTCGAAGCGGCCCTCGATTTGGACAATATTTCCCAGCGCGTCATTATCCGGAAAGTATTTTTGGGCCAGTCGTTCCGTCATTACAATTGAAAATCGATCCGAAAGCGCCGATTTTGAATCCCCCTTCAGCAAAGGAAAAGTGAATATCTCGAAGAGGGAATTTTCGGCATGCAGGCCGTTCTCTTCAAAATAAGCAGTATTGCCATCCCTGGAAATTAATACTCCTGTCGGCCGTAATCTAACTGCGCTGGTGATTTCTGGAAAATCCCGGATCAGAGCCGGTCCCAATGGAACGTCGGTAACACCGGCCATCATTTTTTGTCCGGAATAATCCTTTAGCTGTTCGACCCGGTAAATTCTCTCATAATTTTCATTGAATTTATCATAATCTAATTCATACTGGACATACAAACCGATCAAGATAAAGGAAGCTATCCCCACCGCCAGACCAGCTATATTAATGAAGGAATATCCTTTATGTCTTATTAGACTTCTCAGAGCAACTTTAATATAATTTTTAAACATAAAGACCTTTATCCTTTCATTCGCATTTTAGCGTTTCGGCGGGATTTACGCGCGCCGCCCTCAGCGATTGAAACAGGACACTCATCATGGCCGCAATTATTGTCAGACATCCGGATAAAAATAATAAAACAAAACTCACGTCTGTACGATATACAAATTCCTGCAGCCATAAATCTGCCAAATACCATGCAACCGGCCAGGCAATCGCATTGGCAATCAAAACAAGCAATATAAATTCATTGGTTAATAGTCGTATGATTGAACCGATTGATGCGCCCAGTACCTTACGAATGCCAATTTCCTTGCGGCGTCGTTCGGTTGCGTATGAAGCCAATCCCAAAATTCCCAATCCTGCTATTATAATTGCAATAAAAGAAAACACTCCAAACAGGGCACCATCTTTTTCAAAATCTCCATATTGCTCCTTCAGTATATCATCATAAAATCTATAATCGAAGCGGATATCAGGAACTATACGGTTCCACTCTTCGCCAATTTGTTTAATGGCGCCGCCAATATGCTCAGCCGATAACTTCACCAATAGATATCTAAGCATATTAGGATCAACTTGCATGGCAGTGGGTCGTTCTCGGCTATAAGTTGGTGCAGAACGATATTCATTCAAGACACCGACAATAGTATATTCCATTTCCTGTCCAGCAGCCGCGGCGCCAACAACCACAGCGCCAATGGGATTTTGAAGGCCAAGAGCTTCAACCGCAAGGTGATCCAGAACTAAATTACGTCCGTTGGAGCTGATGTCTTCCTGAGATAGATGCCGACCGGTCGCCAGACTGAGTTCCATCGCTGTGGCAAAATCCGGGTCAACAGATTGTATTCGTAGCATAATTGTATCGTTTTTATCATTGGCCGGATTACTCAATCTGATTACATTCATAATTGGTAATCCAGGCAGCTTATTTACACCGGTTACACCGACTACACTCGGTTGAACTTTAATGGCCGTTTTTAATCGTTCGAACAAATCAGAGTTATCTTCCTTTTCAAGGTCCAGAACCAAAACATCCTGCGTATTAAAACCCTTGTTCCAATTCTGTGAAAATTCCATCTGACGAAAATTAATTGCAGTTATTGCTATTAGAATTGTAGCGACGCCAAATTGAAATATTACGAGTGATCGGCGCGTATAAGATTTTCGCGAAGAGAATCCCCAACCCTTATTAAGAAATTGCAGCGGCCGGAAATTTGAAAGATACAAGGCCGGATATAATCCCGCAACCAGACCGGTAATAATCATCAAACAAAAAATAGAAACAAATACTAATGGCTGACTGGTGAGACTGATATCAATAGCGCGTCCGGAAAATAAGTCAAGAATCGGATTAAATATTTCAAACATAAGAATAGCAATAATCGTGGACAAACCCACTATAACAAATGATTCTACCATTAATTGTTTGATGATCTGTGTTCGACTGGCACCAACAACTTTCCGCAGACTTAACTCTTTTATCCGGTGTGCAGTTCGAGCAGTTGTTAAATTTATAAAATTAATACATGCAATCATTAATGTTATCAAGGCAATAGAGCCAAAAAATATTAACTGGGCGAAATCGCTCATGGGACCCAATGTGTTTGCTCGATCATCATTAAAATATACATCT
>CBFCZE010000147.1:0-6508 GCA_965602655.1 uncultured bacterium | reverse complement strand
AATTGGGCAATAAAAACCTTCTATTTCCTAAGAGAAATAAAAGGTTTCCCTGTTAGGGCCTTTCGGGCCACTCCTTGTCGGGACTGGCAGGAAGCGGCTGATCGGGACCAAGATTGTCGGGGCTGATATCTGCAAAGACGAAGTTCTCGGGTGGAACCGGGCTGCCTGCTAATCGCCTTAGCATAGCAATTTGTCCGGCATGCGTCATTACGTCTGAAAATGGACCCTGTAGAAGGATTTCGGCATTGATACCTCTAAATTCCGTTCCTATCTCAAGATGCCTGGCCACATCTTCCAATATTTCATGAAAATGAAGAACGGCGTCACGGAAGGATGGCAACAGAGGTGCTCGATACGTTCCTCCAATAAAAAACGTGCGAGAATATCCCAAAACACTATCCATGTGGCGTATCAACTCATGTGGTGTACGAGATTTGGGTGTCGCTCGAAAGGACTCAAAGTCCGGCTCTGTATCACGAAGGGCCTTCTGCGTCCTATAAGCCAGAGCAGCCAGAAAATGCCTGAGCAGTGTCCGTTTGTCATCCATATCAATTTCTCCCATTTACAGTTGACATACTCATTAATACAAATATAACTGACATTGGAATTGAGTCAATATGTTTGCGTGGCCGGGTGGCCCACACTTCAGAAAATTTGTCGAAACCGTTTTTGGATTTCGACCTACCTGAACTTTTTAATATTATCTTGAGGAAATCACTGCATATTCCGTAATTATCATTAATTAATATAGTATTATGAAATAAGACTGGTGAAAAAATGAGCGAAGACAAAAAAGAGAAAAAATCAGGGGCGCTGGAGCCTGCAAAAATTCATAAACTCGAAAAGCTGGTTGACTATTCGGAGGGTTCGGTGGTCAGCCGGACAATCGCCAAAACCAAAACCGCCACTATCACTCTGTTTTCATTTGATAAGGGTCAGGCTCTAAGCGAGCATTCGGCGCCGTTTGACGCTATGGTACAGGTTCTCGACGGTGAAGCTGAATTAGTGATTGGCGGAGAATCAATTATTACCAGGGCGGGTGAGACAGTAATAATGCCGGCCAATATCCCGCATGCGGTCAACGCTGTTAAGCAATTTAAAATGCTTTTAACGATGTTGAGAGAATAATCAGGTCCTGTCCGGGACGCTACCATTTATTCTTTCAATTGCTGATGTATCTTCAGCCAGTCGTGAATTTCTCGCAGATTTTTGGACATCTGCCAGCGGCCGTTGGCGAAAACGCCGTAATCGGCACCGGCCATCGCCGCCGAAAATCTAACCGAGTTGGCGTAAAACAGCCACTGCTCAACCCATTTTTTTTCAATCGCTTCATCGAAAACAGATTTACCCTGCGGCAGACCTTGGGCATAACCTTCTTCCCAAATCTGATTTATAAGCTTTGTGGTCGATAATGTCATATCGTTGGTCGTTTCAATTGCTCTATCAAGCAAAACAAAATGTCCATCAGTCCAGCTCGATGAATGACACGATTGGCAGATTGTTTTCATCTTTTCCAGTCTTTTTTCCTGCTCCGCACCATCAATTAAAAAATCATCAACCGGTTCACCGGTTAACTCGGTCGGCAAAGGTATACCGGCCTTATTTTTTATAATCGAAGTGTTGGCATCGATCGGATGCGGGTGTGAATAAATCAACCCAAATATACGTTTGTCCAGCCGGTCACTCATCTGATGAGTCCGTGCGGCGATAACGGTCTCTTCCTCGTCGATCAGAAGACTTATATGACAGACGGCACAGGTCGGTGCGTTAAAATCTTTACCAATTGTCCAGGGAACGGCGTTAAAATCCCAATGATGATTTTCAGCCGAGTAGATATTACCATGTTTACTCACCTGATAAACTTTATACGCCGGGACATCGGGGCCTTTATGACACTGGGCACAGGTGGCCGGTTTCCGGGCCAGTTCGATTGAAAACTGATGTCGAGCATGGCAGGATGTGCATGACCCGATTGAGCCATCGGGATTGATGCGGCCGACTCCCTGATTCGGCCAGTTGTTTAACTCCGGGAAAGTCATCTCGCCCAAATCTGTCTCGCGAGCGACAAATCCGTCAACTGTAATCCTTGTCCCGTGACAGGCGAGACAGGCGGCGGCATTGGTTGTATCATCGGCTATACCCGGTGTCAACTCTCCATCCGTGAAATGCTGAACACCATTAATGGAATTGACCAGATCGAGATAAAGCGGATTATCCATCAAATTAAAATAAGCCTTTGACATTATATTTTTTTGATATTCATCCCATTCGATAGCGTGACAGGTTGCACAATCGGGCGGCGATACCACCGTATGAATCGTATAATCGTTATGATCAAACGAATCGGTATGCGTCTCATTATTAATCATATGACATTCGGCACACCCAATAACAAAACCTTGCAGATCATCCGGAGGACCGGATGATGAGATACGTTTCTCCAATTCCGATTTCGCCAGGGCTTCCTCCATTGATACCTGTGCATGACTACTTTTTTGCCAATCGGCAACAATGCCCGGAGTAATCGATATATGGCAGTCCAGGCACGTTTCAGTCGCCTCACTGACCAACCCGGCCCGGACAAAAGCAGAAAAGAATAATTGTATTGGTATTATCAGGCAAATGATAATTACCGCTTTCCTGATATTAATTGATCGCTTCATAATAAGACCGCCCTTCTTTAAAATACGATATTTATAAATATTTAAAATATATTCGTTGACGCCATAAAAAAGTGGCCAAAATATATGTTAATTTTTTCGAAACCTATACGATTAATATAAAGACTCAATCCCTGTGGATATTTTTCTATAGTGACGAGGTTCTATATTATGATTGATTCATTTGATATTGTCTGCAGCCAATGTAATTTCAGGCTGGATAACATCTCTAACGGTTACCCTTATATTATACTCGATTCCGGCGAATGTTATTTTTTGGCCGCACCTCATATCGATACAGACGCCGAAGAAGCGACCGGTCAAAATTATGATAATCTTATCGCCCAAAACCGCATTGGGGAATTTCAGCATTATATTTGTGATAACTGTGCCGCGGATGCGCTAATTGACCGTGATCGGGATAGAATAGTCTGTCCAAAATGCGAAGGTCAAAATCTTTTTACAGTCAGCGAAATGGATCAAACCGAATGCCCGAAATGTAAATCAGGGCAGCTCACAATACAGAATTATTACATTATGTAAGCGGATTTTGGTCATTGTTAGGACCTTTCCTGTCAGACTCTTCAATAATTGATTTTATTTACTATTTGACTAACTTGAACTTAGATTGTAAATTCTCCTTTGATTATGAATATACCGAATACATTATCGCTGTCCCGAATAGTGATGGCGCCGGTTTTTGTTATTCTTTTCCAGTTCGAAAATCCCTACAGCCGAATCGCCGCCTTTGTTATCTTCGGCCTGGCTTCGTTAAGCGATTCCGCCGATGGCCATATCGCCCGTAAATATAGGATGGTTACCGGACTGGGAAAATTTCTGGATCCCCTGGCCGACAAAATACTGGTGACCACCGCTTTTATTACGCTGGTCGCCATCGATTGCGCACCGGCCTGGATGGTTGCCCTGATTGTCGCCCGCGAATTTTATGTGACCGGATTAAGGTCGCTTCTGGCCAGCAAAGGAACCATTCTGGCCGCATCCAGAATAGCCAAGACCAAAACCGGGGTTCAGATGGTGAGCATAACATTTATTCTTCTGATGATAACTTTGGATTCATTTTTCGCCCTTTATCAAATTCCTGAACCGGGATTTCTTCTGTTTGACCATTTTCTGGTGTATAATATTCTGATCGGGCTTTCGACTCTTATCACCGTTTATTCCGGCATTGATTACACGGTGAGATATTATTCGGTTCTGAAAGATATTTTTAAATAATTATGGAAAATTTTATAAAGTTTATCGCCTCCGGTTTTTGCTTCAGCTTTCGCAAAGATATCTTTCCTTTCCCCGGTACGCGAGGTACCGTTCCAATCTGGCTGATTGCTTATTTTCTGGTGCGCGGAAATCAACCGGTAACTATTGGACTGGCAGTCGGCATTACTATCCTTTCGGTTTATCTGGCCGGTAAAGCCGAAAATTATTGGGGTCACGACGCCAAAGAGATTGTGATTGACGAATGGGCCGGGATGATGATTACCCTGATTCTGGTGCCTTACTCGCTTATCAATTACATAGTCGCTTTCCTGTTTTTCAGAATCGCCGATACTATCAAACTTCCACCTGCCAGAAACGCCGAAAAACTTGCCGCGGGATGGGGCATAACCGCCGATGATGTTATCGCCGGGATACAGGCGAATATCTTGACGCATCTGTTTGTATATATTATAAATAACTATGTGTAGGAATTTAAAGATTCAGGGATAAATATGGATGTCGAACTGATAAGTATCGGCGATGAAATAATTTCCGGTCACACCGTTGATACCAATTCGGCTTATATCGCCCCCAGATTGGCTGAAATTGGGCTTTCGGTCACATATAAAACGGCCGTCGGCGATGATCTCAGGCGGATGGAGGAGGTTATCAAACGGGCGCTGATGCGAACCGATATTGTTATTGCCACCGGCGGGTTGGGTCCGACCGATGATGATATTACCAAACGGGTCATCTGCAAGGTTTTCAGGCGCAAACTCATTTTTCATGAGGAAGTCTTAGAGGATTTAAAAAAGCGGTTTGAGGCACGCGGCTTCAAGATGCCGGCGATTAATCAAAATCAAGCGCTTCTTCCGCAGGGTGCCGCATTTTTGCCGAACAAAACCGGCTCGGCGGTCGGTATTCTAATTTCTGAGGATAACAAGATATTTGTCTCAATGCCGGGTGTCCCGCGCGAGATGAAAGTGATGCTCACCGAGGAGCTTCTCCCCTACCTGGAATCGAAAGTCAAAAGAGCCGCCATCAAAGTCATCAAGTTGCGAACCACCGGGATTTTCGAGTCGGCGCTGGCCGAAAAGATTACGCCATTTATTAAGATACCGGATAATATAAAATTTGCCTACCTGCCGGCCTATCATGGCGTTGATTTGCGGATTATATCAACCGGAAACAACGAAAAAGAGGCGGCCGAATCGGCCGAAAAGCTGGCTGATAAAATTCGGGAGTTAGTTGGAAAATATATTTACGTTGAAGGCAACGAAACCCTTGAGGCGGTTATCGGCAGGCTCTTGACCGAACGAAAAGAAAAACTGGCTGTCGCCGAATCATGCACCGCCGGTCTTCTGGCCGGACAGCTGGCCTCGGTTCCCGGCTCATCGGCTTATCTGGACCGGGGTATCGTTACCTATTCCAACGAATCAAAAATTGAACTTCTCGATGTGTCTCCGGAGACAATCGAAAAATATGGCGCGGTTTCAGCCGAAACGGCCGAGGCGATGGCAATCGGTATCAGGGAGAAGGCCAAAGTTGATTATGGCGTTTCGATAACCGGTATCGCCGGACCGAGCGGCGGCACCGAAGAAAAACCGGTCGGGACGGTGTTTATAGCTGTTTTTTCGGCCAACAGAATCAAATCAAGAAAATACCTGCTGGCCAATGACCGCGAGATCAATCGTCAGCGATCGGTCTATGCCGCACTGGGGATGCTTCGTAAAGAAATTCTGGGACTCGACTGATGCGCCTTTTTATCGCCCTGCCTCTTTCCGATGATGTCGAGCAATTTCTTAGCAATATAATCCTTGATCTCAAACAAAAACGGGGACGGGTCAAATGGGTGGCCTCGAAAAATATCCATCTGACAATGAAATTCCTTGGCGAGACAGATGAGGGCAAAGTCGAAGCTATAAGTACAGCTATCAAAAAGGTGGCCGGTAAACATTCCTCTGTGAAATGTACTATTAATAAAATCGGCGGATTTCCGAATCTGCGGCGACCGCGGATTATCTGGGCCGGGATGATTGACAATATTGATAAGCTCGAAGCGATTGCATCGGATACTGAAGAAGAAATGGCCCGGCTTGGATTCGAAAAGGAAAATAGGAAATTCAAGTCGCATCTGACATTGGGACGGATCAAAGATGCCGGAGATTTGTACGAATTGACAAATTATCTGGAAAGCTATCAGCTTCACCCAAAAGAAATTATGTTTGACAGAATCGTTTTATTCAAATCGACCCTGACTCCTCACGGCCCGATTTACGAAAAACTATGCGAATCGGAATTGGGCGGGTTGATGTTTGGGTAGAAATATTTGTCTTGTACGTTGTAGGGCAGGTGTCACCGACACCTGCCTTTTCTGATTTTTTCTGACGTTATTTCAATTGGCAGGAGTCGGAGACTCCTTCCTTACTTTTTCTTGATTAATTTATATTATTTTGTATCTTCAATCCGGGACTATTTGCTTCCAATGCCAAACAACTAATAATCCACCCAATGGGTGGTTGAATTTATCTATCCTGCGGGAGTATGTATAGTATGCCGGAAGAAACAAAAACCTGCCAGGGGAAAATCTGGGATAAAGAGGATAATAAATCTAAACCATGCAATCGTCCGTT
>CBFCZE010000146.1:0-6572 GCA_965602655.1 uncultured bacterium | reverse complement strand
ATTTTATATGCAATAGTATATCAGGAACCGCCTCCGATAACAGATCTTTCACCGGAATTGCAAAAAATTGTAAACAAGGCGCTTGAAAAAAATCCTGAAGATAGATATCAGAGTATCGAAAAGATGTTATCGGGTCTCACCATGCTTGGCAGCGAGAAACAAATATTGAATTCATCGGAAACGAGTTTGACACATCCGGGATTACCCTCAATCGCTATCCTGCAGTTTTCCGATCTTAGCCCCCAAAAGGATCAAGAGTATTTCTGTGAAGGCATGGCTGACGAGATTATCAACGCCCTTACAAAAATTGATGAACTCCGTGTTGTTTCACGGACAGCGGTTACTCAGTTTAAAAATGGGGATATTGATATTCGTAAGATTGGTCAAACGTTGAATGTTGATACGGTCCTTGAAGGGAGCGTACGTCGTGAGGAGAATAAGCTTCGAATAACTGTTCAATTGGTCAACGTTGAGGATGGATACTACCTCTGGTCGGAAAAGTATGATCGGGATATGACCGACCTGTTTGTTATTCAGGATGAGATTTCGCGATCGATCGCAGACAAGCTAATGGTCCAACTCAAAGTGGATAAGGACGAACCACTGGTAAAAAAATACACCGAAAATCTTGAGGCTTATCATCTTTATCTGCGCGGGCGGCATTATTGGAATAAACGATACGAGGGGGGACTTCAAAGAGGTGTTGAATATTTTCAGCAGGCAATAGAGCAGGATCCGGCTTATGCCCTGCCTCATGCCGGATTGGCCGATTCATATAACATAATGGCTTTTTATAATTTCCTGCCGCCTCATGAGGCCTGCCCCAGGGCGAAAGCGGCGGCAAGCAAGGCCGTAGAAATTGATCCCAATCTAGCCGAAGCCCACACCGCTCTTGGCTGGGTAAACACATTCTATGATAGGAACTGGACGGAGGCGGAAAACAATTTCAAGCGGGCAATTGAGTTGAATCCAAATTATGCTACCGCTCATCATTACTATTCACTTTATTTATTGGCACAAAACAGAATGGACCAGGCTCTCCATGAAATTCAGTGGGCCTTTGAGCTCGATCCGCTTTCAATGATAATCGGTTCCAGCCTGGGAGCGGTTTATTATTTTAGACGAGATCATGATGAAGCCATAAATAAATTCCATAAGGCATTGGAAGTTGATCCTAATTTTGCTCTGGCTCACGCTTACCTGGCCGCCCCATACATCTGTCAGAAAAAATATGATGAAGCAATTATTGCATGTAAAAAAGCAGGTTCTCTGTCGGGCGGGAGTACTTATACGGCGGCATTTTTGGGTTACACTTATGGCGTTGCCGGGAAAAAGCAGGAAGCGAATGAAATACTGGAGATGCTTCTTAATCTTTCCCAAAAAGGATATGTTTCGGCACATCTTATATCAATTGTCTATATCGGCCTTGGCGATAAGGATAATGGCTTCAAATGGCTGAATAAAGCATGCGATGAACGTGATAGTTGGATGGTATGGCTCAGTATCAATCCAGTTTTTGATGATCTTCGTTCTGATTCCGGTTTTTCCAATTTATTGTCAAGAGTCGGACTGAGTGGATGATTGGCAATTATTTTCACTTTGACCAAATTATTCTTGATTAGATTTTATTTCGTATCGGCTTATTTTATCTTTTAAACCTTTGCGGGTAAGGCCGAGTATCTTCGAGGTTCTCATAATGTTACCATCATTTTCTATGAGCGTGGCCGATATAATATCCTTTTCAACTTTTTCAACAATACCTTTTAAAGGACCTCGATATGAACTGTGGTCTGATGGTGATAAAGCCGAATCAAATATTTCCCGGGAAAAATCGGTTATTTCAATCGTATCGGAATTGCAGGTAACGGCTGCCCGTTCTACTTCATTTTCAAGTTGTCTAATATTACCCGGCCAGGAATATTTGGAAAGTAAATCCAGGGCGGCCGGGGAAATAGATAGATTATCATTATTGAGCTTAACCTTCAATTTTTTCAGGAAATACGGCGCCAGAAGAGGTATATCTTCCCGGCGTTGCTGCAATGATGGTAATTCGACGGTAAAAGTATTCAGGCGGTAAAAAAGATCCTGTCTGAAGCTGCCGTCTTTCATCTTCTTTTTCAAATCCCGATTGGTTGCCGAAATTACACGAACATCAACATATTCGGTTTTTGAAGCTCCGACCTGCCTTATCTCCCCGTTTTCAAGCACTCTTAGAATTGCCATCTGGGTTGACAGCGGCGCATCGCCTATTTCATCAAGAAAAATAGTACCGCCATCGGCTTCTTTAAAAAGTCCCGGTTTGTTTCTGTCGGCGCCGGTAAAGGCACCTTTGGTATATCCAAAAAGCTCAGCCTCCAGAAGTGATTCGGTTTTTATTCCGCAATTTTTTACCACAAACGGATTGTCCCGGCGATGGCTGTTATAATGAATGGCACGGGCCATTAACTCTTTGCCGGTTCCGGTCGGACCGGTTATTAACAGCGGTGAATCATTGGCGCTGACCTTGGAAGCGAGAGTAAGGACATCTTTTAAGGCCTTGGAATTGCCGACAATATTTTCAAATGAAAAATCTCTACCCAGCTCTGTCTTAAGGCGAACATTTTCATTTTGAAGATTTTCTTTTGAGATTTCAAGTAATTCATTTTTTCGTGCCAGCTCTTCCATTAATAGAGCATTACTGAGAATCTGCGCCGACTGGGATACGATTATGCCGGTTTGTCGACATTGATCGTCGGTAAATGGGCCATTCTGTGCAGATTTAACCAGGCTGGTGAGACCGATTGTCTCTCCCCTGACAACCATCGGGAAGCAAAGAATAGATTTGAAACGATCCTTTTCAGATGATAAATCCTTAAATCTTTCATCGTTATCAAGGTCGTCGATTTTTAAAAACCTGTTTTCCTTTAACACCCAGCCGGTAAGCAGGCTGTTTACTTTATAAGGAATTTCGTTTTCGGAGGTTGTATCTTTTCGAACAATCGTTACCAGGTCTGCTTCTTTATCGGGCGAGATCAAATTTATGACTCCCTGATCGGCACCGGTAACTGCGGTCAGCTCATCGATTATTATTGACATGATATGATTGGTTTCGCGAACCCGACATATTTTATCAATAATACGATTGATACATCTTAATTCATCAAGAACATTATGCAGGCTTTCATTTTCCGAATCGCCATTCATAATAAGACTCCAATTCTATGATAGAAACCAAACCGGTTTACTAAAAATACATATTCTTAATGGAATGTCAAACTTAAAGGATACGGATATTTTTTATCCACCCCGGATTAACAATCTAAGTTATAGCAAAACATACACTTATATTGACGGAGAGATATTATATAAGGCTTATGATACATAGATAAGATTAGCTACTTACCACTCAAGGGAGTCGTTCTTATAAATCTGACATTTTGCTAACATAATGTTATTCAGTCGAATAGCGACCCAATTAGGGCTTTTTTAAATTCGGCATTCGGGTTGCTTATCCAAAACATAAAGAATAAACAGAACTAATTAAAATGTTAAAGGAGGATAATGAAAGGAGGTACTTCTGAAAACTCTAATCAGCAAGATAATTAATTTAACCAAACAAAAACGACAAATATGGAGGATAACCATGAAAAGCACATTTGTATTACTAATCGGATTTGTAATGCTTGGGGCACTAATTACAGGTTGTGAGAATGCGGTGGAATCGCAGACACCGGTCGATAGTCTGGAAGCGGAAATATCACAACTTGAAACCACCGCCAATAAATTTGGCACCTATGCGCCGGCCCCATCGCCGCTTGTTACTGTTAGTGTCGGTGAAGACAATTTGGATTTCTGGCCCTATACCGGAGGTGATTTTTCCTCGGATCCCGTATGTCCCATAAATCTTATTTTTATAGGCGAAGCCGATCCGCGCGATATCAGAGCCGCTCTATTTTCATTAGATGGTGACCGCACTGCCGCCGGTTTTCCGGATATCCCGCCTTTTAACGATACCTGGCAGGATGCCATTGGTTTTGTTGAAGCAAGTTATGGGGGCGACGATGGCTGGACAAGCGGATCTATTCAGCTTTCCTGCGGAGATTTTGGCCCGGCTCGATTTCATTTGCGGCTATTCCGTATGGGAAAATGGACCGTGGCCAATGTCCATTTTGAAATTCTAATACCGGGAACGACTGATCATCAGGTAATTAGCTGGGAGTTGGCCGAACAGCTTGTTATATCTGATTTTATTCGAAGCGGCTTGCTGGATCCCGATATTCCAATGATCCCCACCGATCAAATTAATGAGGCCCCATTTGATGCTATCCAGCCCATAATTTACAATGGACTGCCCGTCGAACTCAGATATACAATTGGCGGACCGTTAGAAGATGTTGGCGAGGATGTTCCAATCGGTTCCGATGGACATGCTGTCATATTGAATCTGGCCGGAAAGGTGGAGCGTACCTCCGGTACAGTTCAAAAAGATCTGGTTATTGAATTTGGCCAGACTATCCCCAAACCGTTCTGTCCTTCTGGTCCGATGGATTATGTTTATGTTGAGGGACCGGTCTATATGACACAGACAATTACTCTAAACGATCATGGCGATTACCGGATGGCTTTCTTTGCCCACGGGGAATTGAGTATTACGCCGGTAAATCCGTTAACCGGTGAGCCGGTTGGTGAAACATTGACGGCTCACGCCAGAGAAGCCTACAAAAGCAGGTTGACCGACAGATTTGCATCCGCCTCAAGTATGCTTTTCCAAAAAATTATTCCGTCATCCGATCCCGGAGCCGGGCGACTCTTCACGTTCCTGCATGTTAGCTCATCCGGAGCAAATGTTGTCTGGGCGGATATCAAATGCCCGCCTGTTGAATGGGCCACAGAATAAGCAGCCATCTCTCCAAAGCGGAAAGCTTCGCGGCATCAAAACTCGACCGGAAAACCAAATCCCGGTCGAGTTTTTTATAAAAAGCTTTGCAAAAACAAACTTTGTTTAATATTTGAACTCAATGTCAAAAATTGCACCGATTTCTTATGGATATTATTAATAATCCATATAAAATATTTTTAAATTTGATAATCTTTATCTGTTGCCAACTGCTATCTTATTATCTTTCAATGAAATAAAAAATATTAAAATAATTATTCAAAATCACCGCAAAATGGCATAAACATTGATTTACATTGTCATGCTATAAAATCTGTCCGGGAGTTAATAACGTGTAATACAACGCGAAGTAACCATCGGATTTTAGCGTCAGGGCAGGGATTGACTTAATTATTGGAAAGGATGAAGTTATGAATCGATTTTTAATATCTATTATTATTGGCTTTTTGGTAATGTCAGCATCAGCTCTGGGCGCCGAATATTATGTGGCCGTCGACGGTGATGATACCTTCGGAAGCGGCGCCATAGATAATCCATTTGCATCCATTCAGCATGGATTAAATGTTGCCACTTATGGTGATTATATATATGTCAAACCCGGTTTATATATTGAAAATCTTAACTTTTTGGGTAAAGCTGTAGTCGTTCAATCAATAGAGGGTGCGGGGCAAACTATCATTGAACCGGCCGTACCGACAAATGCGATAGTGAGTTTTTCCGGCGGTGAAGGTGCTTCCTCTATAATTGATGGCTTTACATTAAGAAATACAACTGACGCCCCCGGCATCATTTGTGACGCTTCGGGACCGGTTATTCAAAATTGTAATATTTACGCCTGCATGAATTCAAGTAATGGTGGTGGAATAAAGTGCATTAACGGCGCCGATCCGATTATTATAAGGAATCGTTTTGATGGCAACACGGCCTCGTTTGGAGGCGGAATTTATTTTGAAAATAGTAATCCGGCAATCACAGAAAATATATTTATGTACAACAGCGCAGGAACCGGCGGAGCTATTGCATTTAACACCAGATTTTTTCACACTTTATCATATAATCTCTTTGCATTTAATGAATCATCGCAAAATGGCGGTGCCATAGCCAACAATTCAGCTTTTGGTCCGACCTTAACAGTTGACTATTGTACCTTTTACCAAAATAAATCCAACGGTTATGGTGGTGCGATTTATAGCGAGGGCAGTATTCTGGTTGCTGACAGATCGATACTGTGGGAAGATTTTGCAGCTATTGATGGGAATGAAATTTTTGGAAATTCTGCTGCACCGATTATTGTCTCATACTGTAATATCAGCGGGGGCTGGATGAGTCGCGGCTCTGGTAATTCAAGCGTAGACCCGGAATTTTGTGATGTCGAAAACCAAGATTTTCATCTTCAGGAAACATCGTATCTGGCATCGTATCCGTACAATAATGGTAACCCAATTGGTGCTTATGGATCGGGATGTACGGTTATTGAATGCGACGACTTTGATGTCGACGGTATCTGCGATGAGGTAGACAATTGTCCCGATATTGCCAATGCTGACCAGACCGATACCGATGCAGACGGTTTTGGTGATGCCTGTGATAACTGCCCCGAAATTTCCAATGCTGATCAGACCGATACCGATGGCGACGGTTTTGGTGATGCCTGCGATAACTGCTTCGAAATTTCCAATGCTGATCAGACCGATAC
>CBFCZE010000145.1:0-6631 GCA_965602655.1 uncultured bacterium | reverse complement strand
TAATTGTCAGCCGTCGTCTGGGACATATCGCCGTTTTGGACCAATATGTTATACTCATTATATCTGGCCCAACCCTCTGAGAGCCAATGCCGTTTGTTTATCTCCTCTGGGCAAATCGAATGGGTTGATTCATGTATAGCAAGCGCCATATACCGCCAGGTGTTTCCCAGGTCTTCTGATTCACCCCATTGGAGACAACCCTCCTTATACAGGGGATTTGAAAAATATAGTTCCACATCGGCCGGATCGCCTCTTCCCCCATAACAGCCGATACTTTCCTCAAGATATATTTTCAGCTTGGCACCATAGAATTTTTCCGCGCTCCAGCCGGTAATACTTTCCAGAAGATCAAATCTTACCTCGAATTTGGTGAAGAAATCAAGGATTGCTGGTTCATTACTCAACAGATATGGCTCATCGACAAACAGATCAAACCGGCTATAGCTGCCGACCGGAATCCAGTTGTAGCGGTAAGTCGAATCGGACGCAGGGCCTGGGCCAATATCACCAATTTGTTCCTGAATTGATTCCAAATCCGGGCCTGAGTATCCGGGCTGTGTTATAATAGGTAAAAGCAATCCGGCCAGAATTATAATAGGGAAGAATCGTTTCATCATATCACCACAAATCCATAATGGTTGTACAAAATAAAAGTGATCTACATTTTAATATAAGGTATTATTGCCATTTAACAAGAACTTTAAGTGATGTAAGATATTAGGATATTGTACAATATTCAAATATTGGCAGTGGATTAGATTATCCATCCTTTAGCCTTATTAACTTCCAATAATTGAAGTGTCAGTTTTTGCTGATTCCGTAAATATCCGAATATTTATTATACATATAGCCTAATAACGGCTTATGTGATAACGGCTTACCGGTAACTCTCTCACACAGTTCAGGAGAATAATATCTGAACCCCTGACTGTGAATATTATCACGCAGCCAATCAAGTAGTCGATTAAATTTTCCAACCGTAAAATCTTCCGTTAATCCGGGTAAATCCTGCAATGCTTTAACCCAAAATTGCGCGGCATACAGGTTCCCCAGGGCATATGTCGGGAAATAACCAAAGATACCGTGTGCCCAATGAATATCCTGCAGACATCCGTTTGAATCATTATCAACCTTGAGACCGAGGTAATCTTTGAAACGTTTGTTCCACTCATGAGGAATATCCACCGCTTTTATATCACTGCTTATAATTGCCCGTTCCAATTCAAAGCGAAGCATGATATGGAGATTATAGGTCGCCTCATCGGCCTCAACCCTTATAAACGATGGCGAGACCCAGTTCATCGCCCCGTAGAACTGATCCAGAGAGATGCCGGCGGTTTCTTTACGAAAAACATTCTGTAACTGCGGGAAAAAGTAACTCCAAAACTGACGCGACCGGCCGACAATATTTTCCCACATCCGTGACTGTGATTCATGGATGCCTAAAGAAGCCGTCTCACCCATCGGAGTTCCCCAATGTTTCTTGTCGGTTCGGCTCATGTCGTAGAGGGCATGGCCGGTTTCATGCACTATTCCGGTTATTCCCTCGGCTAGATCATCCTGATAATATCTGGTGAGGATACGACTATCATTGGGGCCCAGCTCATTGCATGATGGATGTGTGGCCTCATCGACGCGGCCCTGCTCAAAATTATAACCGATTGCCGCTGCTAACGATTCACAAAAATATTTCTGTTTGTCAATATCGTATTTGCGCTTGAGAATACCGATATCAGGTTTATTGGGGGATTCCTTTATTTTATTAATCAGTTCAACAAGTTCAACCCGAAGATTTTTAAATGTGGTTTCAACATCCGACGTTTTGGCCCCTGGTTCAAATTGATCAAGCAAGGCATCGTATCTTTCGGTTGTAAATCCAATATAATCAGCCTTTTGCTGACAAAGTCTGATTATTTTTTCAAGTTGCGGCTGGAAAAGGCCGAAATCCGATTTTTTGCGGGCCTCAGACCATATGTGGGTTGCCTTGGATGTTGTCCGAGCAAAATCCTGAACAAACTGACTGGGAAGTTTGATTTCCCGATCATAAGCGCGTCGCCATTCACGTATATTGACGGCCGTCTCAGTAGTGCGATCAGAAACCAAATCAGAGTCCTCAACGGTACTTATTAATTCGTCGATAACAGGGTCGGTAAACCACTCGTGCGTCAGCTTTTTTATCTGGGCCAGCTGTTCACCTCGATGGTCATCGGCAGCTTTGGGAAGGTATGCTTCCTGGTCCCATTGCAGAACGCCGCCTGTGGACAGAAGAACGGCTATCTCTTTTATACGGCTTTTTAATTTTGTATACGCTTCCTGCGGTTTCATTTTCACCTCCCAAGGTTTAGACTATGTTTCACAGACAGATCGGCTCCGGGCTTTATTTGTAAATTTAATTTATTAAATAGACAATGTCCAGAATATTGATCCGCCGGACCAAAATATCAATTTTTTTTATAGAAATGGACGCCTAAATTAAAGGAAGGCCGCCCCGGGAGGACGGCCTTATTGTATAGAAAAATATAAAAAGGGGTCAAATTAAATCTGGGTTGTATCGATGGTGTATTTCTTTATTTTGTCAAACAATGTCGTATAATCAATCTTTAAAACTTCGGAACATTTTCTTTTATTTCCCCGGACTTGTTTGAGAACCCTTATAATCGCCGCCCGTTCGGCCTGCCTCTGGGCATACGAACCAATCTCCTTTAGTCCGGCCCCCTCGCGCAGTCGGATTTCATTGGTGGAGCGAAGTCTGATGGCCAGATGATCGGGCGTAATCTTTTTACCTTCGGCCAGAATAATTGATCGCTCGATTGTATTCTCCAGTTCGCGGACATTGCCCGGCCAATGATATTTCTCGAGCAGATTGGTGGCTTCCCGTGATAGCGTTTTCATCGGCTTTTTCATGTCCCTGATATACTTATCAATAAAATATTCGGCCAGCGGTTTAACATCATCGGGGCGTTCTCTCAGCGGCGGAATGGTAATTGGAAAAACCGAAAGGCGATAATACAGATCCTCGCGGAACTGTTTTTTCCTTATCATTTCATTGAGGTCCATATTGGTGGCGGCGATTACCCGAACATCAACCGAGACCATTTTGGTCCCGCCCAGCCGCTCAAATTTCTTCTGCTGCAGGACTCTTAGCAGTTTGGCCTGCAGGGAAACTTCCAAATCGCCGATTTCATCGAGAAAAATGGTCCCAGAATCGGCAATTTCGAATTTACCCATCTTGCGCGTTACCGAACTGGTATAGGCGCCTTTTTCCGAACCGAAAAGTTCATTTTCCAGCAGTTCTCCGGGGATTGCCGCGCAATTAATGGCTACATACGGTTTATCCCGGCGCGGCGACAGATTGTGAATGGCTCGTGCGAACAACTCTTTGCCTGTCCCCGACTCTCCCTGCAGAAGAACCGATGTATCCGAACCGGCTACCTTCTGGATCATCTTCGAGACTTCTCTCATCTTTTCATTCTGTCCGATTATATCACTAAAGCCGAGATTCTGAGCCAGCTCTTCACGAAGCAGGCTGTTTTCGGCCAGAAGACGACGATTCTCAAGCGCCCGTTGAATAACCACGTTGAGATGATCGGGATCAAACGGTTTGGTTATAAAATCATAGGCGCCGTTTTTCATCGCCTCGACCGCCGTCTCGACTGTACCATAGGCGGTCATGATAACCACCGCCATATCATTATCTATTTCTTTTAATGTGGATAATACCTGAAGCCCATCCATCTCCGGCATCTTCAGATCGGTCAGGGCCAGATCATAACTTTTAAGGCGCGCCAGCTCAAGTCCCCTGGGGCCACCCTCAACGGCATCAACCTGAAACCCTTCTTCCTGAAGCGTCCGTGACAGCATTGTCCGCATCGAATCTTTATCATCAATCACTAAAATGCTAGGCATGTTCACTCCTTCGATGCCTTAAAATATTATTTTATATTCACCTGCTTTAGAGGCGATTTCCCTTATTGTATCGGCTTTGGCGGGCTTTCGTGCATATCAAAATTTGCACATTTTCCAAACGAAAAGAAACAGTGCACCATCAATGGCCAAACATATCAAATTATGTGCAGAAAAATGCTCAGAGGATAAAAAGTGTATCAACCTGAAACTAAATATTAATCAATACAGTTCCTTGCGGTAATAAAAACTTCGAGTGTAACTACTATCACAGATAGTAATTACGTAATAATAAGCGCGATAATATTCAATCGATTCGCCCTTTTCGTCGATCCGGCTCCAAAGCAGCCTTTGATAACCGGCGGAAAAAACCGAGTCGGTTATCAGCCGCTCCAGTTTATGAGAGGAGGTCTTAAATTCAATCTTCACCGGACAACTGCTGTCACCCGGAACAAAAAAATCGACCAAAAAAGAATCCGCTTGCGGCTTAATTCTGAAAGGGCCGGCATCCGTCATAACCGAATCCAGAGGAATCGTTCGGGCCGGTGGGGAAACATAGACATTCTTTTTTGAACCAAAACAGGATATTAAAAGTATCGCGATGCTTAACAATAATGCCAGTAATAATATTATTTTCTTTGCAGTCATTGATACATTATACCCAATTATCAAAAAAAAACCAGAATAAATTCAGGGTCGGCAATTGCGGCAGGGTGAGTAGCCCTCATTGAAGGCATCAAAACGGGAAGAAATTCTGATAATATCTGATTTCGATTTATTTTTTACTGATCCGCAGTCCGGCCTGTGAAAACGCAGTTGCCCCTTTATGACAAGATAAAATGGCTCCTCCAATACCGGCCGGGACCAGATACCCCGTTTATTTGCCATCGCCTCTTTTTGAGCATTCAGGAGTCTTCTTATTCGAATAGAGTCGCCCAGATTATCATTGAATAGATAAACATTAGCCATCCCCGACTTTAAAACAGCCTCATTAATGCAAACCGTATCAATAAAAAGGTAACCCAGAATCCGGCCATAGCCATCACGACGCCGCTTCGAATAAGTTACCCTGACCGTTTTATTCAAAGCCAGGGAGGTCAGAATAGCCGTCGCCGAATCGTATAATGGGTCCCCCCGCTCGGGACTATCTATTCCGAGTAACCGCAGTTTGTCACCTCCGGAAAGCTCAATTGTATCTCCATCGATTATCCCGGCAACCAGAAATCTATCGGCCGGTGATTTGTCTCGACCAATCTCCGGAACATACCGTATCAATAAAAAAAACAGAATAAAGGCCGGTATCAGGTATTTTTTTTTTGTAATAGTCATAGTAATTTCCATTACAAAATCGCCCAAACCGGCTCAAAATCAATAACTTTTTGAAAAAAGTATAAAATTCGTTGTAATAATATGAGATACAACAAGATAACAAAAATATTGACAATTTTTGTGAATAGAAGGAAAAATTTTCCACTTTTCGCTTGACAAATTTACTTATTTGTTTATCTTAACGGCGAGCGTGTGTTAGATGAATTGTTGCTGGAATGAGAGCCACAATTTTCGGCGACAAAAATTGTTTACTTCTTTAAAATAGATCCAGTCGTTAAAGGGTGCTTTCCTTTAAAAAGGAGAGTTATATCTTTTAAATATTTATTAATCTTTACAACCTGTAGTTGATAGGCTTAGTTTATATATAAGACTTATCCTTAGCTTCTCGGATTGAATCGCCTCATTTCGATATGTCAACCACAAACAATAATAACATATCGTTTATTTTTTTAGGAGGTGAAAACCTAATTGATTACAAGGCTACTAATAAGAGCCGGAAGTATTTTAAATTCGATAACATAACATTATGGAGTCGAGTGTTTAAATTTAATGAATTTTCTACATTGTCAAAAATATAGTAATTAAGGATATTTAATTTTTAATTGTAAAAACAATTACCATGTCGGTTGGTGTGCTATGAAGATAGGCCAAAAAGCCATAGCTGATAAATTTAGTCAAAGAATTTTCGAATTCTGTCGATTATATATTTGTCCGTGTTGGTATGGCCGATTTTCGGTCTATCAATTGATAAATCCTAAAAACTTATTTCCTAATTTTAAGGAGGAAATAAATGTTGCTAAATAGAAAACTGATAATCGCGGTACTTACTTTAGGATTAATATTATCCTTTAGTAGTGCGGCTATTGGTTACGATGACACTAAAATGAAACCGCGCGAGACGCTTCAATCAAAGAATCTGATTGATGCGCCCGATCTGCAATCATTTCGCAATGTCCCTGATTACCAAAAACCAGCGGATGCGTTGCAGTTGGCCGTTAATACTCTCGACCCCAACTATATACCTTACGAAAGACAGTGCGAGAATTTGTCCGATTACGGCTCCATTTACTACTTTTGGGACGTTCCGGATGAATATGATCTTACCCACTGGGCGACGAGAATGGGACCTGTAACGAGTGCCTGCACATTAAAGTCTGTGACTCTTGCAGTGGCTCAGTATGAAGGAACTCCCGGATTGACGGTTGAAATCTATAGTGATGCGGGCGGATATCCAGACGCAGTAATTGCTACCTTTGATATACCCAACGGCGATTTACCACCGGTTGGATACTATACTTATCTTACTGTGGAAATTGATGCCGGAAATGCGGGTGGAGCTACTTACCCCGACGACTTTATTTTCGCCGAGGGAGAAGATTTCCATGTCGCTGGATCTGTT
>CBFCZE010000144.1:0-6885 GCA_965602655.1 uncultured bacterium | reverse complement strand
ATATGGCCAAAAAGATTGTTGATGGCGTCAATAGTATTAATAAAACCATACAAACGCTTCTTGAGTTCGCGCGCCATCAGAAAGTGCACAAATCATCGCTTGATCTGGCTTCTTATCTGGGCATCGTTCTTGATAATTTCCATACCGAATACGGCTTGGATGAGTCAAAAAATAATATATCAA
Source organism: uncultured bacterium (assembly GCA_965602655.1). GTDB lineage: Bacteria > Zixibacteria > MSB-5A5 > GN15 > PGXB01 > JAAERC01. Next base: position 6,702 of record CBFCZE010000144.1, on the reverse strand, counting down.
GAGAGCATATCTCACAGATAAAAGTCTCGGTGGACGTTGATCGCCAACTGTTTCGCCAGGCCCTGTATAATTTGATAAAAAACGGTTTGGATGCCGGCGGCGAAAAAGCCCGTGTAAAAATTAGATGTCTTGAAATCCCTATTGCGCAAGCACAAGGAAATTATGGGTCACTTTTGGAACTTTCCGGCACAGAAACGCTGGCGAAAATTGAAATTGAGGATAATGGTCCGGGAATCCCCAAAAGAGATTTAAATAAGATTTTCTCGCCGTTTTACTCTAAAAAGGAAAACGGCACCGGTCTTGGTCTGGCAATAGCCTGGAAAATAATAAAAGCGCATGGAGGCGATATAAGCGCTAAATCAACGGTGGGGAAAGGAACCAAGTTTACAATTGTTTTACCGGCTCGGTCCGGACGACAAATGGAGAAAAGAATATGAAAATGAATATACTTGTCGTCGATGACGACCAGCTTGTAAATGATTTCCTGACCGAGTCGCTTTCGCGAACCGGGCATAGTATTGATACCTGTTTGTCCGGGGAAGACGCTTTGGAAGAGTTGGCTGACAAGAAATATGATATGCTGGTTTCTGACATAAAAATGAAAGGAATTGACGGCATAACCTTATTAAAAGAAGCCAAAAAAATACAGCCGGAGATAGTGGCCGTAATGATGACCGCCTATGGGACAGTTGAGAATGCTGTTGATGCCATGAAACTGGGAGCGTATGACTATCTTTTAAAACCGGTTTCACCGGACGCCATTGAGCTGCTCGTAGCCAGAACGGCCGAATTGATAATCCTTAAAAATGAAAATAAGCAACTGCGAGCAGATTTGGCCAGCCGCTATCAGAATATTGTCGGTAAATCGGCACAGATGGAAAAAATATTTGAACTTATTGAGTCAATTGCCGACGCTCGTTCGACTGTCATGATTACCGGTGAATCGGGAACGGGCAAAGAACTGGTGGCAAGGGCGGTTCACTATGCCTCGTCTCGCCGAGATAAACCGTTTATAAAATTAAATTGCGCCGCTATGCCTGAAAATCTTGTTGAATCCGAGCTTTTTGGATATGAAAAAGGTGCCTTTACCGGAGCGGTTCGACAACATAAAGGAAGATTTGAGCTGGCTGATACCGGTACGCTTCTGCTTGATGAAATCTCTGAAATCCCGCACGGCCTTCAGGCTAAACTTTTGCGGGTTCTTCAGGAAAAGGAGTTTGAAAGAATCGGTTCCGGTGTATCGATAAAAGTCGATGTCAGGATAATTGCGACATCCAATCAGGACCTTAAAGAGGCGATTAGCAAGAAAAGATTTCGCGAGGACTTATTTTATCGACTTAATGTGATACCGATTCATATCGTCCCAATGCGTGAGCGTCTGGAGGATATTCCGCTCCTAACCAATCACTTTATTGAAAAGTATAATGAGGAAAATAATAAAGATATCAAATCGGTCGATGACTCTGTTTTCAGGCTGTTTATGAAATACCATTGGCCCGGCAATGTTCGGGAGCTTGAAAATTATATCGAACGAGCTGTGGTAACCTCGTCGAGTAATCATCTTGAGCGAGCCGATTTTCCGCCCGAGCTGGCCCTGGGGAAATTGGGCGATCAAATCAGGGGGCTCGACTCCGGCATTACCCTTTCCGAGGGCGAAAAATATCTAATTTTAAAAACCCTCGAAAAGTGTAATGGCAATAAAACCCGGGCAGCCCAATTGCTTAATATTACGCCCAGAACCATTCGTAATAAATTGTCAGAGTATGAATTGACCAATCCGGAATAGAATATTAGCCTTCAAATTCCCTTTTTGAGGTCACAAATTGCTTCTGCACTTCATAATTAATCATAATTGCCGATATTTTTAATGATTGGGTGAAAAGCCCAATTAATGAAAATTAACATATTTTCGCCCTTTGGTAATAGGGATATTATGGATTTTGCAACAATTGGCGGTTTAATAATTGGCATTGGCGCCGTTATTGTTTCTTTCATTATGGAAGGCGGCCATATGAGTGCGATATTGCAGGCGCCGGCAATGATAATTGTAATTGGCGGCACCATTGGAGCCAGTATCATAACAACTTCATTCGGAACAATTATTCGCATTCCCAGTTACCTCAAGCTGGCTATGTTCGGCGGGAAAAATAATTCGCTTGATGTTATTTCAATGATTGCCAAAATGTCGGAAAAGGCTCGCAAGGAAGGAATTTTGGGACTCGAAAATGATATGCAATATATACCGGACCCATTCTTTAGAAAGGCAATCCAGCTTGTTATAGATGGGACGGAAATAACTGTTCTCAAATCAATATTGGAAACCGAAATAGCCTATATCGAAGAGCGTCATAAAAAAGGAATAGCGCTGTTTCAAAAGTTGGGTGGCTTCTCACCAACGCTTGGCATTATCGGAACGGTTTTGGGATTGATACACACACTAAGTAATGTCACCGAACCGGATCGAATGGCGACTGCTATCGCCGGAGCCTTTATTGCAACACTTTGGGGTGTGGCGCTGGCCAACCTGGTCTATCTTCCGCTGGGTGACAAACTCAGGTTACGTCATGAGGAAGAACTGGCCAGTCTCGATTTGATTACGGAAGGTGTTATTTCAATTCAATCGGGTGATAACCCCCGCGTCGTCAAAACCAAACTGATGTCTTTTGTCTCGCCAGATCTACGAAGGGATGATATATAATATGCCTCGCCGTAGAAAATACGAAGACCATGAGAATTTAGATCGGTGGCTATTGACATACGCCGACCTCATCACATTGCTGCTTGCCTTTTTTATTGTGATGTATTCAATGTCTCAGGTTGATGCCAAAAAATTCGGTAAGATGTCCGATGCCCTGTCCGGTGTCCTGAAGGGTGGGGCAGTTATAATAAAAAAAGGAACGCATATCGGTATTATGCCAGGCGGCGGTGTCCTGAAAACAGCAGTCTTGAAATCTATTGGCGAATCGATTGAAAACGATTTTATGGGAAAGGGCAATGAAAAATTAGTCAACACCGAGGTTTCCGAACGCGGTCTGGTTATTCATATTATGGAATCGGCCTTATTTAGGCTCGGTTCTGCTGATTTAACCGAAAAAGCGATTGAAACTCTTGGGGTAGTTGCCGAACATTTAAAATCACTCCCGAATCATATAAGAATTGAAGGGCATACCGATAACCGTCCAATAAAAACATTAAAGTATCCGTCTAACTGGGAACTTTCATCGGCGCGAGCAACCGAAGTGGTAAGATATTTTATTGATAACCATGGCGTCAGACCGGATGAAATATCGGCCCTTGGCTACGGGGAATTTCGTCCATTGGTCTCCAACAATACCGATGATAATCGCGCCAAAAATCGGCGGGTTGATATTGTGGTTATGACTTTGGAGATTACAGCCACAGAACCAACCTCACAGTTTTACAATCCGAATTAAAATCAAAGCGGAAATATTTTTCCGACCTGAAGGCATCATTTTCCATTGTATAATTCAATCAAAAATTTAAAATATATTCTAAGTTCCTGTATAATAACCAGTTAATCACATTTTTCATTTTTGGCATCGGCCTTGCTTTTCATACATGCGGATGATGATATGTCAGAATTGATAAAAAATACGGTATTTAACAAAGTCGGTATCCCGCTTTACAGGTCATATTTGAATATGGCTTCGGCGCGACATAAACTGATTGCCGGTAATCTGGCCAATATTTCCACGCCCGGTTACAGAAGCAAAGATATCGATTTTCATGGCGAACTGAACAAAGTTGTAAACGATAAAGGTCACCTGAAAGGAAAATTGACTCATCCGGCACATCTTCCGGTTGGCAGGTCTCAATTAAAGGGTCCTGATATTATTGTCAATAAGTCCAGTTTCAGCAATGGAATCAATAATGTAGATGCTGACGCTGAAATTGCCAATCTAGCCCAAAATCAGATTTATTACAGCATCGGTGCCAGACTGCTAGCCAGCAAATTTCAGGGATTGCGAAATGCTATTAAAAGTAAGTAGAGGCAGATAAATGTCCGGATTATTTAGTTCAATTGATGTTTCAGCATCGGGAATGACTTTGCAGCGACGCAAGATGGATGTCGTGGCACAGAATATTGCCAATGCCGAAACGACTAAAACCCAGGATGGTAAGCCATACCAAAGAAAAAGAATAGTGGTTTCCGAGGCAGAGGAATCTGTTCCCTTTAAAACTGCGATGACTCAGGCTCGAACCAAACTGGCTCGTACGAACAGCCGACATCTTGTCAGCAGTCCCAGACATTCCAACGCCAATCTGGAAATATCAAAAGCTGATGCCAAAGAGATAATTGATCCGGCCTCCGGTTTCAGGCTGGTACATGATCCCGATCATCCCGATGCTGACGAAGAAGGATTTGTAAAGATGCCGGATATTGAAATTGTCAATGAAATGGTTGATATGATGGCCGCCTCGCGGGCCTATGAAGCCAATACGATGGCCATATCCACGGCCAAGGAGATGGCCAAAAATGCACTTGATATATAATTTGGAAGGATAGATAAATGAAGATTAATGCAATAGGAATCAATGCTTATCAGGAAATGACCGGCAGGGCCCAGGCCAGCAAGCGACCGGTCGAAGCAAATAAAAGCGAACAGGTTCAAAAATCCGGAAAAATTCAAATCCCGGGTCGGGTCGATCGAGTTGGCTCTGACTTATCGGTTAAGCTTGAGGGGGAAGATTACGCAGAATTGCTGTCACCGGAAGAAAAACAGGCATTGGAACTTCTGTTTGAAAAATATGGTGATAAGAGGGGGATAACAAATTCAGGTGTGATTGATCGGCCCGGACTCGGTACATTTGTGGATGTGAAACTATGACCAATGGAATTGGGCAGATAGACCGACTTATTCCCGCGCTTCAGCCGGGAAGTGAAACAAAAAATGGTTCGGAAGCAGCTGCACCCGACGGAAAATTCACCGATATTTTTGGCGAACTTCTTAATTCGGTTAATTCTATCCAGCAGGAATCGGCTCAAGCTCAGGAGCTGCTGGCGACTGGTGAGGCGGCTGATTTGCATCAGGTGATGATTGCCGTTGAAGAAGCCGGAATTACAATGGACCTCTTTCTGGAAATTAGAAATCGCTTATTGGAAGGATATCAATCGCTTGTAAAAATGCCTATGTAAAATAACTATTTTTAGGACTCTGCCATAGGATCGGCAGATATGAATAAATAGGATTTGGAATGGAATATTTTAAGGAACTTTCTGCAAATATTTCCGAATTTGTTCGGAAAATGTCCCCCAGCCAGGCAATAATGCTGATTGGCGTTACGCTAAGTATTATTGTCGGCATTGTTGCTGCCGCCAATTGGGTCGGTGGCGAAATCAATTACTCGGTCCTTTATTCTCAATTGGATCCGTCCGAAACCGCCGAAGTGGTGACATATCTTAATGAGCAAAACAAATCTCACAAGCTTTCGGATGGCGGACGAACCGTACTGGTGCCGTCCGGCGAAGTGTACAGTCTGAGAATATCGCTGGCCTCAGAGGGATTACCTCAATCGGGGAATATAGGTTATTCTATTTTTGATCAATCAAATTTGGGGATGACAGAGTTTTTGCAAAATCTTAATTTTCGTCGGGCTCTGGAAGGCGAATTGATGAAAACAATTATGCAACTGAACAATGTTCAAGCCGCCCGGGTGCATATTGTAATGCCCAAAGATCGCCTTTTCAGACAGGATAAAAAAGAAGCAACCGCTTCAGTTGTCCTGAAATTAAAAAAGACGGGGGCGCTGGATAAATCGCAACTATCCGGAATTACGCACCTGGTGGCTTCATCGGTTGAAGGTCTGAAACCGGAGAATATTTCTATTATCGATTATCACGGAAATCTTCTTTCATCGGAGATTGAATCGGATGTTTTAGCCGGCCTTACCGCCTCGCAATTGCAGGTTAGAAAGAATGCCGAAAAATATCTTGAAGATAAAGCCCAGTCAATGTTAGATGGCGTTATGGGACCCGGCAAATCGATAATCCGGGTTTCGGTTGATATGAATTTTAAACAGGTTGAAAAAACATCCGAACTATATGATCCGAACTCACCGGTTATTCGTAGCGAAGAAAAAGCCGAAGAAATGATGATGGCCTCGGATAAGCAGGATGAATTTGCCGAAAGCAAGGATGACAAAAAAGTTGAAACCTCAATTGCCAACTATGAAATAAATAAAACGGTAGAGCATATCGTTAATTCGGTCGGTAATATAGAAAGACTGACCATAGCGGTAATGATAGATGGTGTTTATAAGGAAGTCGAAAATGCAGAGGGTGTAATAGGAGAAGTCTATGAACCACGTCCTCAGGGTGAAATAGATCGCATCACGGCCATTGTTAAAAGTGCCGTTGGATTTGATCAGCAGAGAAACGACCAGATTGAAGTCGTAAATATTCCGTTCGACAAACAATCGATGGAAAATGATCAACAAAAGCTGGATATAATGATCGAACGTAATTTCTATTACGATATTGGCAAGAAGCTGGGATGGGGATTACTTGCTTTAATTATCTTATTGTATGCTCGCAAAAAGGTGAAACGGCTATTCAACTCACTTGGAAGATTATTACCGGGAGTAAGAGTTGTTCCGCAATCCGAAATTCCAGAAGAGGAAGAGGAAGAAGAAGAAGAACCACCGCCGGTTGTTATAAAGAAGAAACGTAAGGCTTCGGTT
>CBFCZE010000143.1:0-6922 GCA_965602655.1 uncultured bacterium | reverse complement strand
ATTGGTCAGGTTGCCAAATCGGATGCCGCTGTTCTTATTTTTGGTGAATCGGGAACTGGCAAGGAACTGGTGGCTCGTGCCATTCATCGCAATTCCCGTCGTCGCAATAAACCATGTCTTTCGGTAAACTGCGCCGCCCTGGCCGAGACCCTTCTGGAGTCGGAACTATTTGGACATGAAAAGGGTGCCTTTACCGGAGCCTACTATAAAAGATTGGGCAAATTTGAGCAGGCCAATGGCGGGACCGTATTCCTCGATGAAATTGCAGATATGTCAACGATGACGCAATCAAAGCTTCTCCGGGTTCTGCAGGAGAAGAAGATTGAGAGAGTAGGCGGTAACGATACTATTGAAGTCGACGTTCGCATTGTCGCGGCCACAAATAAATCGCTGGTGCAATGTATGAAGGAAGGCTCATTTCGGGTTGACCTTTTTTATCGCCTCAAAGTTGTTTCGATTTATATGCCTCCACTTAGAGAACGTAAAGGCGATATTCCTTTGCTGGCTGATCATTTTATAGGCAAATATTCTGAGAAAGTTGGCAAAGAAATTAATGGAATTTCCACCGAGGCAATTCAGATGCTTTCCAAGTATCCCTGGCCGGGAAACATAAGAGAGTTGGAGAACAATATTCAAACCGCCTGCGTTATGACCAAAAACGGTACTCTTCAGCTCGAAGATTTTCCGATTCATACCGAAATCGACTCAAAAATTGAGATAAACTTGGATACATTGCAGGATGACTATATTGAAATTTTCAGTAAAATAATAGATCCGGTCATGCCGAAGCTGATTAATAGCTCCGAAGGAAAGATTTATTATTTCCTTGAGTCGGCCCTTGAAAAAGCCCTGATTTCAGCCTGCCTGAAATATTTCGGTTCCAATCAGGTAAAAACCTCGGAGATGCTTGGTATCTCCCGCAATACCCTTCGTGACCGAATCTCGCGCTACAGTATTTACTAACCTATTCTCAATATTTTAATCTGATCTCATTATTCGGTTTATCTGAATTGTTGACTATATTTATAATGCATTTACAAAAGAGCTACTTCTATTCCTATATTGCTTTATAAAAACAGCCAAAAGTTGCGTTGTATTCATAATTTAGTTGACAGCCATTGGCTGTTTACTTATTGATGTATAATTTTGCAGAAATTAATTAATATAAAAATAGATGTTTAAAATTACAGGAGAAAAGCAATGTCCAACCAAATAGGCCGCGGTAATTGGGGAACAAGAGTCGGATTTATTTTGGCCGCTACCGGTTCAGCTATTGGGCTGGGGAATATCTGGAAATTTCCGTATATAACCGGAGTTTATGGGGGAGGGGCTTTTGTTTTTGTCTATTTGTTCTGTGTCTTGATTGTTGGATTGCCCCTGATGATAACCGAGCTTATAATCGGTCGCCGGGCGCAAAAAAATCCTGTTGGGGCTTTTAAAAAATTGCATCATGAAAAAAGTCCTTGGCAGCTTACCGGTTGGCTTGGGGTAGCGTCGGGCTTTCTAATTTTGTCTTTTTATTCGATAATAGCTGGCTGGGCACTAGCCTATATATTTAAGTCTATTGTTGGATTTAGCGGGTCAGCCGAGTTAATCCAGAGTGAATTTGTTGATTTGGTTACCAATTCGGGTCAATCCATTATGTGGCATACCATTTTTATGGGGCTAACTATTGCGATTGTTATCGGAGGCGTTCAAAAAGGTATCGAACGCTGGTCAAAAATACTTATGCCGCTTCTGCTTGTATTGTTATTGGGACTTATGTATTATGGTTTGGTTTTTACCAATGGTGGTTTTGCGGCTTTGTCCTTTCTATTTAATCCTGATTTTTCAAGTCTCTCTACCGAGGGTATCCTGTCGGCACTGGGGCACGCCTTTTTTACCCTTTCTCTTGGGATGGGGGCGATGATAACTTATGGGAGTTACATGAAAAGGGAAAATAGTATATTAAAAGATGCGATCACGGTTTCATTTTTAGATACGATTATTGCCCTGATTGCCGGGGTCGCCATCTATTCAATGGTTTTCAACTACGGCCTGGAGCCTGCAGCCGGTCCGGGACTTATTTTCCAGACTCTTCCGGTTCTGTTTGCCGAAACCGGGCCTTTGGTTTCGGTGACATTTTTTGTTCTACTTTCCTTTGCCGCCTTAACATCGGCAATCTCTTTACTGGAGGTTGTGGTTTCATACTTTGTCGATGAACGCAAATGGTCGCGAGTTAAGGCAACCTTATCGCTTGGTTTTCTCATTTATCTAACCGGCCTGCTGTCGGCCATTGCAAGTTTGGTAATTCCTTTCAGGGGGAAAGAACAGGGCTTTTTAGACATTTTTGATTTTATCACTACAAACTATATGCTTCCCATTGGCGGACTATTGACCTGTCTATTCATTGCATGGGTTATGCCTGACAAAGACAGAGCCGAAGAGTTCGGCTCAAGACGCGGTATTTATCGTTCTCTTATTTTGGTGCTAAGATTTATAACGCCAATAGCGGTTTTGTTAATAATTTTACATGGTTTGGAATTGTTACCGTTTATGGAATATTAAGATTAACAAAGCATCTCGGAAAGCCCCGTTTCAACAGGGCTGTTTTTATTCGTGTTATGCATATCAATAACGCTAGAGCCGGAAATACCGACAATAGCGGTCTCTATAAAAATTATTAACAACTCATTTTACCTGAGGTTGGACATGATTTTATATTGACATAATAATAATACCTCTCATATAATAGAGTAACAAAAAACAACAATTGGAGGAAAAAAGTGAATAATAAGGGATTTTACAGGAGCGCTCTGATTACACTAATAATAATATGTCCGTCTTTTATTTTTGCCGACAGCGCGGGATTGGCATCGGGAAATTTAGCCACTGCCGATGCCTGTGGATTTGGGGTCGGTTATGTAGGTGGTTATGTTGGGATTCTTGATGATGCCACTTCCGTATTTGGTTCGATAACGTACGGTTTTTCACAATATACCGAAGGTCGGGTTAAACTCGGTTTTGTTGATGGTGATGGAGATGAATCCGATCCGGAATTATTTTTGGGCGTCGATTTCAAATATGAATTTATGGATTACTATGATAAAAATGGCGCGCAACCTCTTGATATGGCTTTTGGCGGATTCCTGGAATATATGGATTTGGGGCGTATGTCGGTTTTGGAACTTGGCGGAAATTATATTGCTTCAATCCCGTATCGCTTTCAATCGGGACGCAAATTAATTCCTTATGGCCGGGCCGATTTAAGAATGGAAAAAATTTCTGTTGATGGCGGCGGCGATGATACCGATTTTCAATTTGGATTAAATCTTGGCGTTAAATATGAATTGAGCACTGAGATGAATTTATATGGCGAATTCCAGATTGACGGACTTACCGGGCTTTTCATCGGGCTTGATGTGAGAATGTTTTAGTCGCAGATATAGATTTTGAAAAGGAAGCTTCGGTTTATGACCGAAGCTTTTTTATATATGAATTATTTTGATGCCATTCTACTTGGTATTATTCAGGGATTAACTGAGATACTTCCGATATCATCATCGGGACATCTGGTCCTGGCCAAGCATTTGCCGTTTATTAATCTTAAGCAACCGGGAATCCTTTTTGAACTTATGGTGCATTTTGGAACCCTTCTTTCGATAATGGTATATTTTCGTAAAAAAATATTCTGTCTGCTAAAATCGATTTTTGTTACAAGTGATACCGCCGAACGGAAAATTATCTATTACCTGATTGTTGGTACAATACCGGCGGTGATTGCGGCGCTATTATTTGAGGATTTTTTTGAGGAAGCATTTTCATCTCCAATCATGACCTCAATAATGCTTTTAGTAACCGGTATTATTTTATTATTAACCAGATTGGCCAGAGCAAAAAATCTGCAATTGAATATGCCTCGATCTTTGCTTATTGGAATTGGTCAGGCTTTGGCGATAATGCCGGGGATTTCCCGTTCAGGAACGACAATTTCGACTGGTCTTTTTATTGGCATCAAACCGTACGAAGCGGCCGAGTTTTCCTTTTTACTGTCTATTCCGGCCGTACTGGGGGCGATTCTGTTCAAGATTAAAAGCGTTTTGTCTTTGAATGCAGAAATTCTTGGGCCATATATGGTCGGGACTGTGGTCGCATTTCTGATAGGACTATTTGCCGTTTATATTCTTCTCGATTTAATCCGTAGAGGAAAATTTATCTATTTTGGAATATATTGTCTTATTGTCGGCAGTTTCGGTTTATATTATTTTATCTTTATTTTTAATAAGTGATGAAAAAGATCCTTGTTATTCGGCTGGGGGCTATCGGTGATGTCATCTTAACATCGACACCGCTGCTAAATCTGAAACTATCTTTTCCTGAAGCGGAGATTTCACTTCTGACTCGCGGTTATCTGACCGGATTGACCGAAATGTTTTCCGGTGTCGATAAAGTATTACCATTTCCGCCGAAGGCCTCGGCTCTGGATCTATTCCGGATGGGGGAGTACCTTGATAAACAAAATTTCGATATGGTAGTTGATTTGCACGGTAATGTTCGATCTTTCTATTTAATGATGCATATATCCGCAGGTATAAAGGTTAGATATAACAAAAGATGGTTTGAACGATTTAAAGCTGTCAAGTTTAATATGATTAATTACTCAGCACCGCATACAATAGATTTATATAATTCCGCCGTGCAAAATGCGGGGGGTAAGATATTTTCTCGACGGCCTGTCATTAATCTTTCTTATAACAGACCTCGTCAGTTGAACTTTGACAAATCGAAGAAAACGGTTGTAATAGCTCCGGGGGCATCGTATCCAACAAAGCAGTGGCCGAAAGAAAAGTTCGCGGAACTAACTGTTAATATTTATAAAGAACTTAACTGCAATATTGTTCTGGCATTAACCGAATCAGATGCCGACTTTGCCAATCTTACCGCTCAAATACCTTCTAAAAATAAGCACTTTCTTCTTGACGCTGATCTGGAAAAATTGGCCGCAGTTTTTTCTGAATCGGATTTGATAGTCTGCAATGATTCGGCCATGGCGCATCTTGGTTCGGCGGTTGGAACGCCGGTGGCGGCGATTTTCGGCCCGACTCATCCAACCCTGGGATTTGCGCCAAGAGGATTAAAAGATATTGTCATTGAGGCCGATGAATATTGCCGCCCCTGCTCGAAACATGGCAAAAAACAATGTTTCCGAGATGAGCAATTCTGCTTTACACTTATCTCCGTAGATTCTGTTCTTGAAAAAATAACTGATCTGTTAGCTGATAAAAGCGAAGAAGAAAAGGCAATTTTTGTCGACCGTGACGGGACATTAATCGAAGAGAAAAATTTTTTGCAAAATCCTGATGAGATCAAACCGGAAGAGAACTCTATTGAGGCGCTTAAAATTGCGAAAGAGGCCGGATATAAAATTATTGTTGTCTCCAATCAATCAGGTGTCGCACGCGGCTATTTTGCTGAAAATGAAGTTTCCGAAATTAATAAGCGGATTTTCGACATTTTTGCGACACAAGGGATTCATATTGATCAGTTTCTATATTGTCCTCATCTTAAGGGCGCAAAATTCCCTCAATATAATATAGACTGTAACTGCCGAAAACCGGCGCCCGGGATGGTTGAAGCAGCGATTCAGCGTTTTAATATAAATCCTTTTAAATCATTTGTTATTGGCGATAAACTGGCCGATGTCAAACTGGGTCATGTTGTGGGGAGTAAATCTATTTTGGTTAGAACCGGATATGGACAAAAACAGGAAAAACTGCTACAAACGACTATGTCACCGCGTCCGGAAAAAGTTCTTAATAATCTTTTTGAGGGCGTAAAATATATAACCGGACAATTAGACAAGGAGGATTGATGAAGATTGAAGCGTCATATTATCAGAAATTTGAGACCGGCAGTAAGGTCAAATGTCTTCTCTGTCCGGCCGAATGTCTGCTAACCGAGGGCAAGATCGGTATATGCGGTTCACGCTTCAATGAAAACGGCAAACTTATGACCGATAATTTTGGTGAACTTGTTTCGGCCTGCTACGATCCGATTGAAAAAAAACCACTTTATCATTTTTATCCGAACTCATCTATTTTTTCTACCGGGGCCAACGGCTGTAATTTTAGCTGCAGTAATTGCCAGAATTGGGAAATATCTCAGAAAAAGGTGAGAACGCAGTATGCCGCTCCCGAAGAATTACTCAAATATGCCGGGGACAAAAATTCTATCGGAGTCGCCTATACCTATACCGAACCGTTAATTTGGTTTGAATATATTGCCCGTGCCGGTCGTCTAATAAAAGAGGCCGGATTAAAGAATGTTCTGGTAACGAACGGCTATATAAATGATAAACCGCTCAAGGAGTTGTTGCCGATTATAGATGCCGCCAATGTTGACTTAAAGGGTATGGATCCCAAATTATATAAGAAGGTATGCAAAGGTAGATTGGAGCCGGTTCTGGAAAATATTAAGACTTTTTATAATAATGGAGTGCATTTGGAAATAACCAATTTGCTGATTACCGGGTTAAATGACTCCGACTCTGATATAGAGCAGATAACCGATTTTGTGGCCTCTGTTTCCAAAGCTATTCCGATGCATTTTTCAGCCTATTATCCAACCTATAAAATGACCCGCCCGGCAACTCCGCCGGAAAGAATGCTTAGGGCCTATGAAATTGCCTCCGCCAAACTTGATTACGTTTATCTTGGAAATGTGTACTTGCCGGGAAAATCTGATACCATCTGTCCGGAATGCAATTCTGTGATAATACGTCGTCTGGGGTATTCGAATGATATTTCCGGCCTAAAAGGTCGGCTATGTGCCAATTGCGGAAAAAAGATTAATATTTTAAATTAACGAGTTCAATTTGTTAAATTTAGAATAATTCCCTCACACCGATAACTAAAGGTATGTATGAAATTATAATTTAAATCTA
>CBFCZE010000142.1:0-6983 GCA_965602655.1 uncultured bacterium | reverse complement strand
TCCCATCCATATAATCAGGGTTACTATCATTACAATATAATTTGCGTCCATTATTTGTTCTCCGATAATATATTAATAGATAATTTGGCAATTCTGACAGAAAGATTATATACCCAGAAAAACAAAGCGGTAAACATAATCAGCGACGAGAAAAATATTATCCTGACTGTCGTACCCATTGTAATCTGTCCGCTCTCATTTATGATTGAATCGCTCGGATGCTGAGAAAAAACGCCATATATTCGAGGTAAAACGAATATCAGAAATAAGGCCGCAACGGTAAAAATTATTGACATCACCGCTGAAAGATTGGCCCGTGTATCGGGATCGCTGATAGCCGACCGCAGCGCAAAATAGCCGCCATATATTAACAGCAGGATAAATATCGAGACTTCGCGGATCTCCGACCAGTTCCAGAATTCACCCCAGGTCATTTTTGCGAATATTGAACCGGTCACGGTTGCGACGATAGCAAACATCACCCCCAATTTATTGGCGGTCAGCGCTTTTGTGTCATACTCCATATTTTTGGTTCGCAAAAACCTGACGGAATAAATCATAGATAAAATAAACGCCAGCGAGGCTACCCAAGCCTGAGGGACATGGAAATAGAAAATCCTATAAACATCGGCCGGTCCCAAAGAATCAGCCGACTTCATTGGAGAGGCCGTCACAAAAGCGGCCACAATAACCGCAGACATACCAAAAAATATAATTATCTTCCACCACATAGTTATTCTTTACTTCGTATTACGCATCGGAGAGCAATTAAATTAACCAAAAATAATATAAATTCAAAATTTTCCTTTTGTCTTTTACAGTCTCCAAACAAAATCGAATAACATTGATGACAGCGTTATCATTATCACATCATATGCTACCAGCAGCTGATACGAGGCCGAAGCATCGGCAAATGTCCCTCCGGCAAAAGACACTTTGGTTATTTCTATAGCGGCCACCAGGAGCGGCAATAATACCGGGAAGGAGAGCACCGTAAAAAGAGCGCCTTTGACCGAGGCTTTTGAAACAATGGCGGCAATAATTGTTGTGGCCCCCGACAGGCCGACCAGCCCCAGTAAAATCCCGCCAACAAATATAAACCAATCAGCCGGAATGACTTTAAGAAAAACAATAAAGAGCGGCACTATCAGAATTGATAATGTCAAAAGTAAAAGAAAATTAAACAGCATTTTGCCAAAAAAGACAATCGAACCGGCGCATGATAGTCGCAAAATCATGGCCGTCCCAGTCTCTTCCTCTTTAATAAACGCCTGCGCCAGACCGGACATCGCCGCAAAAAAAAGTATCACCCAGAAAAGCGCCGAAAGGATTTCTTTTGAGGGTGCCAGAAGACCGATGGCAAATGAGATAACCGTCAATGTTACAAGGGCAAACATGACAATTGCATTGATGGCATAGCGGGTGCGAAACTCGGCAACTATATCTTTCCGGGTAACCGCCAGAGTTTTATTTACCCAACTGACAGATTGAATCGGCAAGCGAATACTCCTCTTTTTCGTTAGTGGCAATTATAATAATCGAGTCGGGGCGATATTGATTTACGATATCAAAAACTCCTTTTTTTCCCTCGTCGTCAAGATTGGATGTCGGTTCATCAAGCATTAAAATCGACGGATTTTTAATCAGGGCCGCGGCATATTTCAGACGCTGCTGCATCCCCGATGAAAATTCCGAAACATAATCATCGCCCCGCCCATCAAGCCCAACCTTATCCAATAATTTGTCTATATTCATATCCGACGATAAGGTCCCATTGACTTTCGAAATAAATTTCAAATTTTCCCGAGCGGTAAGCGATCCGTATAATGACAGATATGGCCCCACCAAAGATAAGGACGGTCGATAGTCGTTAAAATCGAGTCTTTTGCGGTCCTTGGAAAATATCACCTCGCCCCGTGTTGGAACCGTCAAACCGATAATAATCCGCAGCAGCGTTGTTTTTCCGGAGCCGTTGGGACCGGCAATAGCTATCGACTGCCCTGATTTTAAATCAAGGTTGATATTTTCAAAAACCTTTCGAACCCCAAACCATTTGGAGACATTTTTAACTTCGAGTCCAAACATCGATTTTATAGAATAGTTATTCCTATATCCCAAAGCAAGAGAATAAGAATTATAATAGCTTGGCAACTGTTTGCTACAAACTGATTCAATTTTATATATATTGAAAAAGCCGGGCGCCTAAAACACCCGGCCATTTGAAATTCACCACAATATTTACGTGATCAATTATTGCTTCTTGTACCCTTCGGGGATTTCGTACTGGCTGTCATCGATAGATTTTTTCTCAATTTTTGTGACAGTGCTGGTCACTGAAATCAAGTTATGATGTTCGCCCTCGGAAGCCGCATCAGGTACCGCAATACCCATTTTCTCCATCATTGCTATGGCTTCGGCATCGAGTTCCTTATCGCCCATAGCTTCAGCCATCGGATTAATAGTCCCTTCCACAATCAGAACTGTTTTGAGCGGAACGCCTTTAATAGACTCAAACTCTTTGGCAATTTCCCCGAACTGATCGGCCAACTTCGCCAGCATCGGATTCATACTCATCTGATTTATAAAACTTTTTTTATCGCCAATCGCGTCAACCATATTATCCGTGAACTTTGTGAATTCATCGCCGCCGGGAAGCTCATCTGAGAACCATTGCTCGTTGGTAATAAAAACGGAATCTTTGGAATCATTTTTATTCACACCGACTGCAACGGCACGGATACCTTCGCATTCAAAATCAAGAATTTTTTCGGTACCAATATCTTTGGAGATTTCGGTTTTCCACTCATACTCACTCATAGGCACCGCATCTTTATTCCGTTGTTTGGCATTAGCAATTTCTGTCTTCATCTTATCCAGGCTATATTCGGTGTAACTTTTTTTATCAGGATTAAGAGCCCAGCTAACCCCTTTGTCAAATCTGACTATTTGAATATTTATTAAATTTTCTCCACCGGCCATATCAGCCATTTTGCCGGGTAATTTTGTGGTATTCTTATCGTATGATCGATCACCCTTAATATACTGAATCTGCTCCATACCAACCTTACCGGCGCCGATCATATCCATATCGGTTTTGGTCTCGACAATAACGTCGGCTGTCGAAAATGAAGCCAAGCAAAGAACCATTATTCCTGCCAGAATAATATAGCTTTTCATTTTCATTTCTCCTTTTCTCCTTTTCTCCTTTTCCAGGATTTTCAGTTAATCTATTATAATTTATTTTTATTTTTTCCATGTAGCCGGCCGCAGGGCGATTAGAATCGTAAAGATTTCCAAACGTCCCAGCAACATAAAAACAATCAGAATCCATTTGCCCGGAATCGGTATCCATCCGTAATTCTGTGTCGAACCGATGCCGCCCAATCCCGGTCCGATATTGCCCAGTGTGGCGGCCACCGTTGCTATCGCCGTTACCAGATCAGGAATAAAAAGGGTCATTAATAGCGAACCAATCACAAACAGTACCATAAACATTATAAAGAAAGCGATAATGTTCACAACCCTTTCCTCGCTCATACTGGTACCGCCGATTTTCAAAGGAGCCACCAGATGCGGCCGCATCATTTTCAAAAGTTCCCGCCAGCCGGTTTTGAATATCACCAAAACCCTGATCATTTTCATCCCGCCGCCGGTGGAACCGGCGCATCCTCCCCAGAACATCAGAAATAACAATCCAAATCGGCAAAAATCCGGCCAGAGATCAAAGTCGGCTGTCCCGTACCCCGTAGTTGTAATAATAGCCAGCGTCTGAAAGGCCGCCCGCCGAAAGGCACCATACAGCGTCGAGACTTTTTCACCTTCGGCGGCAACGTGTTCGGCAAACTGTTCTTCCGGCAACGGTTCATATCGAAAATGCTCCCCCGCCTGTTCAACCGGTTTAATACCGGCAAAATAGAGTATCCCGGTAAAGACTACAATAGTGATGACTATCGCCTTAAGGTAAAAATGAAACTCCTTATTCGAGAAAAGGTCGGAAAAATTTCCTCGAATAACCTGATAATGAATTAAAAAATTAACTCCCGCCAAAAACATAAAGATAGTAATTATCCAGTCAAAATAATTGCTGTTGTACTGACCGATAGAACCGTTCAAAGTCGAAAAGCCTCCGGTTGCCATCGTTCCAAATGTATGACAGAGGGAATCAAACCAGTTCATTCCGCCCAGAGCAAGCAATATCACCTCGACCAATGACAATAATGCATATACGCCCCATAAAATGGCAGCCGTTTCGGCGAGACGAGGCTGGATTCGTTCCGTGGTAGGACCCGGAACCTCGCCTTTGAACATATGATAGCCCGAAACGCCCATCGCTGGAAATATCGCAATGGCCAGGGTGATAATTCCCATACCGCCCAGCCAGTGCGTCAAACTTCGCCAGAAAAGAAGTCCCTTCGGAAGTGCCTCGATATCGCTTAAGATACTTGAACCGGTTGTCGTAAAACCGCTGCTTGACTCAAAATAAGCGTCGGTAAAGGTTAGAATAATATTGGCCAGCGAAAAATCATTTGAGGTTGACAGGAAATAGACAAAAAACGGAATAGCTCCCATAAATCCCAGCGTTATCCAGGCCACCGAGACAATGGCGAAACTTTCCCTGATACCCTCCAGCTCTGATTTTGATCGACAGGTAATAGATAAAACCAGCCCGACAAAGGCTGAAAAAATAATGGCCAGTAAAAATCCGAGCTTTTCGGGATCATCAAATAAATCAGAGAAGCTCCCCAGCGGATTATAATAGCAGGCGATCCCCAGAGGAACAATCAGAATTCCGGCCATAATCAGCATTAACCGGCCGGCAACATAAAAGACTGTTTTCTTATTCATCTATTTATTAATTATTTTCGAGACATAAAGAGCTTCCGAACCCGGGAAAGATGTTTGGTATATGTAATCACAATCATCTGATCACCCGGTTCAATAACACTGTTTCCATCGGGAATAATCATCTCTTCATCGCGCAGGATAGCGCTGATAATCGATCCTTTCTGGATTTTGCTTCTAATATGTTGAAGCGGTTTTCCGGTTATCGGACTGTTTTCCTCCGCCGTAATCCGCAACGCCTCAATATTGAGATTGCGGATTCTGATCACCTGTCCGATCTGACCGCGATGAATCGCCTCCAGAATTTCACGAGCAATGGCCAGGCGCGGATAAATAACGTGATCGATACCGATCGAATTAAAAAGCTGGTCCTGACGGATTTCGTTTGATATCGCTATTACCTCGCGGGCTCCCTCGGCCCGTGCCAAAAGGGCCGACATCACATTATATTCGGTCTCTTTGGCCGCGGCGATAAAAAACTGGGCATTACGCACATAAACTTCCTTAAGAATCGATGATTCCGTACAATCACCATTAACAATATCGACATTGTTTAAAATATCGGCCGCCTGACGGGCATGCTCGGTATCGGGATCGACCAGAACAACTTTATCAACAATTTTCTGGAGAGCGTCGGCCAGTTGAACGGCGGTCAGACTATCACCGGTTATCACCACATTTTTTACACCTTTTCGAGTCTGATTAAAAAGCTCAAGGTAGGTATCAATCGAGTCGCGCGGAAATATCCCATAAATTTCATCGCCCGGTTCAATTACATAATCACCGTGCGGAATAATTCCCTCGCCGTCTCTGACCGCCGCAACAAACAGTAACTGCCGGGCTTCCAGATCCTTACCGATTTCAATTAAGGATTTATTGGCAATCGGCATGTCTTCGGTAACCTGGTAAGCTCGAACAAGGATGTTGCCTTCCTGAAAATTGGAGGAATCGGAGGCTCCAGGGGTTTCGATATACTGGACAATTGAATTGACAACAACATGTTCCGGGTCGATAACCAGAGTCACGCCCATCTTGCCGATATCAACCGACGCGTCACCACCATGGAACTCATTGCTTCGTATTCGAGCTATCCGTGATAGAATACCATACTGCTGGGCAATGGCGCAGACAATGATATTAAGTTCGTCGATCGGCGTCACGGCCAGAATCATATCAGCGCCCTCGATTCCGGCCGCCTCAAGAACTCTTGGCGAACTGCCATTGCCGCAGATTAATTTTATATCCAGCCGATCGCCATCGATTCGGCAGACATTAGGATCTTTTTCTACCAAAGAGATATCGTGGTTTTCGAACATCAACTGTTCCGCCAGACTGAGCCCAACCACGCCGCCGCCAACAATTACTATTCTCATAGTCTATTAAGCCTGCAAATTTTTAATTTTATCGTTTAAATCATCCACATTTATATCCCTGCGGCAAAGAAATGTCAACAAATATTAATCGAATTTATGGAGCTAAAATTATAAAAAACCGTTGATAATTAACGAGTTGAACATATATTAGTAAAATCTTGGAAAAATGATAGCAGTCATGAATCAGAATATAAAAAAATACAAAATATATCTCCTCCCGATTGCTATATATCTATGTTTTATAATAGTTTACACCGGATATTCTGCTATAAAAAACAATGATTTCCTGTATCAGCCGGTTTGGGATGTCGGTCACTATTTATCGATATCCGAGACGGGCTACGAAGTTCTCCCCTGCACCGACGCCTCCGGAAAACCGACCGGCGGTATTTGCGGCAATGTCGGCTGGTATCCGGCCTGGCCGATTGTTACGGCTTTGATTCGCCCGCTGTTTGGGGGATCATCTCAGTCAGCTTTCACCGGATTGTCTTTTCTGTTTTCTCTTTTACTATTTCTTTTGCTGTTTGAAATTATGAGCCGTTTATATGATATAAAAACGGCAACACTGGCTGTTCTGGCTCTGGCGGCAAGTCCGGCCGCATTTTATTTGATCACCGGCTTTCCGTATGCGCTGATGCTGTCCCTTTTATTCCTATACCTTCTTTTACTGTATAATCAACCCGGCTTAAAAAGAGATATCGGGCTATTCATAACGGCATTGGCAATTTCGCTATGTTACCCATCCGGTGTTTTGTACGCGATAATCCC
>CBFCZE010000141.1:0-7000 GCA_965602655.1 uncultured bacterium | reverse complement strand
TCACCACCAGATGTCCCACAATCCAGATTATATAATATAATAACTTGAGCGGGGAATTTGTTCCCCGCTTATCCTATTTTATAAAAAATATTTATTTCTCGCTATAAACAACTCGGCCGCCAAGTATGGTGTGGCTGATTTTGCCCGATAGTTTCCAGCCGATAAACGGCGAATTTTTCGATTTGGAGCGGAAATCTTTCTTCTTGACCGTCCATTTTTTGTCCGAATCAATAATCGTAATATCAGCCGGAGTATCGACTTTCAAAGTTCCGACCGGCAAGTTTAATATGCGAGCCGGATTCTTGGTCATCTTTCTGATAGCATCAGCCCACGACAGATACCCTTTGTCAATCAGGTAGGTTTTAACCAAACCGACGGTTGTCTGCAAACCGATCATTCCGGGAGGGGCTTGATCAAATTCAACATCTTTTTCCTCCTCGGCATGAGGCGCATGATCGGAGGCAATACAATCAATTGTTCCGTCGACGAGTCCTTCGATAATCGCCTCTGTATCGACTTTAGTTCTAATGGGCGGATTGACCCTGAGATTGGTATCGAATTTTTCACCTATCATATTATCGGTCAGGCAAAAATGCTGCGGGCAGGCTTCGGCCGTTACATTGACACCTTCAGCCTTGGCCCGTCTGATTGCCTCGACCGCACCGGCCGTCGTAACATGGGCTATATGTAAACGACCGCCGACAAATTCGCATAGTTTGATATCACGCAGGACCGCTATCACTTCGCCAACAGCCGGACGGCCTTTCATTCCGAGACGGGTCGATTGAAATGACTCGTTCATAACCCCATCGGCGCAAAGATACTGATCTTCAGCATGGGATATTATCGGTATAGCAAACATTCGGGCATACTCTAAGGCACATCTCATTAACTGAGGATTCTGGACATAATTACCATCATCGGAGATAGCCACCGCCCCGGCTTTCACCAAATCGCCAATCTCGGCTAATTCCTCACCTTTAAGCATTTTGCTAACAGCCCCGATAACAAAAACACGAGCATCGGCTAATTTAGCCCGTGATAAGACAAATTTGACCGTCTCCTGATTATCAATCACTGGAAAGGTGTTCGCCATACAGCAGACAGTTGTAAACCCGCCCGCCGCGGCCGCCTGACATCCGGAGACAATTGTCTCCTCATCCTCACGTCCCGGTTCCCGCAGGTGAACATGCATATCAATCAAACCGGGGACAACTATCTTGCCGGAAACATCAATCACTTTATCTTCCGGGAGAGAATCTATTTTTATGCGTGAGGTTTTGGTGTCATTTTCGATTTTTGCAATTTTCCCGTCCTTGACAAAGAGGTGGGCTTCGCGGCCAAATCCAAGGGCCGGATCAATTATCCGACCGCCTTTTATAATCAGATCATAGGCTTGCTTTTTCATTATTCTTCCTCCTCCCGCTTGCCTGACAGAAGGTACAATGCCGCCATCCTCACCGCCTGTCCGTTGGTAACCTGTTCCAATATAACTGATGCTTTGCCATCGGCCACCTCAGGTGTAATCTCAACACCGCGATTTATTGGGCCGGGATGCATAATGGTATAATTTTTATTGAGGAGTTTGAGTCGGTCGGCCGTCATTCCAAACAGATTGGTATATTCACGTTGCGAGGCCAGAAGACCTGACTGCTGACGTTCCAGCTGTATCCGCATAATATTAACCACATCGGCACCATCGATAGCTTCATCCAAATCGGTATAAATATCAACTCCGAATTTTTCTACTTCATAAGGCAGGAGTGTCGAGGGACCGCAAACCGCTACCGAGGCACCCATCGCTTTTAATCCCCAGATATTGGAACGAACCACCCGCGAATGCTTAACATCGCCAATAAGAACCACCCGCAAGTCTTTTAGTTTGCCGTACTTTTGACGAATCGTAAACATATCCAGAAGCGCCTGAGTGGGATGTTCATGCGAACCATCGCCGGCATTAATAATATTGGAGTCAAGGCACTGTGTTAGAAAATACGGGACACCCGGCGATGAATGTCTGACAACAACCATATTTATTTTCATCGCCTCGATATTGCGGACTGTATCCTTCAACGTTTCACCCTTTTTGACCGATGACATTGCTTTGGTAAAAGTTATCGTATCTGCCGACAAACGTTTTTCGGCCAGTTCAAATGAAATTTTAGTTCGGGTGGATGGCTCATAAAAAAGGTTTAAAACAGTTATTCCCCGCAAAGTTGGCACTTTTTTAATCGGCCGTTCAATAATCTCGCGAAAAGTTTCGGCAGTGTCAAGAATAAGCGAAATTTCATCAGCTGTCACACCTTCCAATCCCAATAGATGACGTGATTGAAGTTTCATTTAGCCTTCCCCCCCTTTCCGCCTTTTTTAATATTCTTCACTCGTTTCTTGACCAGAGTCTTTTTCTTCGGTTTCAGACCCGATTTTTCAATGAAAACAGATTCATCTTCGTTACGTTCAGACAGCCTGACCAAAACTCGATCATCCTTAGAGGTCGGAATATTTTTACCGACATAATCCGGCCGAATCGGCAGTTCCCTATGTCCGCGATCAATTAGAACCGCCAGCTGAATTGAGCGGGGTCGGCCAAAATCAATTATCTGATCCAAAGCGGCACGAATCGTTCGGCCGGTGAAAAGAACATCATCAACCAGAATCAGATTTCGATCGACAACATCAAAAAGAATCTCGGTTCGCTGAATAATTGGCTGATCGAGCTTCTGATGAACATCATCGCGATACAGATTAATATCCATCAATCCAACCGGTACCTCGACCCCCTCAATCTCCATAATCCGCGATGCCAACCTTTTGGCGATATCTGCGCCGCGAGTCAGAATACCGATAATTACCAGCGACTCGGCCCCGTTGTTTTTCTCAAGTATTTCATGAGAAATTCTGGTAACGGCCCGGCTGATACCCTTTTTATTCATCACCGTCTCGATTTTAGTTTTGGGCAATTTGCCTCCTTACCATATTATTGAAAAAGGAAATTTGATTACTCGAAAGCGCAATAACGATTCGGTTTAATTTATTTGAAATACTCTTTTGGTGGTCAGCCAAATAATTCATTTTGTTCCTTTTGCCGTCTCGCCGGGCGGCTTTAAAAGGTTAATTGAAATAGATTATAAGGATTAATTTGGACAGGTCAAGAATAATCTGATTATCTAAAGTATTATCTTAGGTCAAAAGTGTATCCTATTAGGAATAATAGTCTTACGAAAGCAGATTATTCCAGTTTCTCATACAGTTGATTTTCTGTATAACAGTCAACACTACCAAAATTTCTTTTCTGATAAGAGATAAGTTCGGGCGTCGATATAAATTTATCATAATCGGCCGATTTGAAAAAGTTGTCCACTGATTTATATATTTCCAGCCCGCCGCTGTTCAAAACCAGAATCTCATCCGCCAGTTCCAGTATTGTATCACCCTGATGAGAAATACTGGCTATACCTTTGCCTTGTGATTTTAATTCAACAACCAGTTGTTTGAAAAGCTCGCAACCGGAATAATCAAGACCGCAGGTCGGTTCATCAAAAAATATAAAAGAGGGATCCAGCGATAAAATAGCAGCAGAAGATAATCTCCGTTTTTCCCCGCCGGACAAACTGAACGGGTCACGATCGGCAAACATCTTCTTATCCAAACCGACCAGCCGATAGCAATCGTCGGCAATTTTTTGAGGATCGCGTGCCTTAATATTCTCGGCACCAAACAGTATTTCACGGTTAACGGAATTTAAAAAGAACTGCCGCTCCGACTGCTGAAAAGATATAACCACCGCACCCGGTTTGAAATTAAAATTCTCGTATGAAACTTTGCCGGAAGCGGGCTTGAGCAAACCGGCCATAAGTTGTATCAAAGTCGATTTGCCGCTCCCGGTCGGACCGACAAGTCCATATATTTTACCGCTTTCAATTTCGAGATCAATACTATTAAAAAGATTATTCTCCGGTCCTTTTTCGTATCCGAATTCAATATTTTCCAGCCTGATTTTTTTACCGGTAGAAATCTCCGAGGATGGTTGAATCTCTGCGGATTTAATTTGCCGCGGAAAATCAAAACCGTTTTCTATTCTATGTTTTAGAGGAACCTCTATCTTTGCCGCTTGACATAAAAGATTGTCTGAGAAAATATCTTCAGGTTTTCCTTCGCGAAAAATAGAACCGTTCTTGAATATTATCAACCTGCCACATTTTTCGGCCACCGGGGAAAACTGAGTAATTCTAACCAGCGTCAGCTCTTTTTGTTTGGACAGTAAAATATTTATCGCATCGTTGAGAATATTCACACCGGTCTGATCGAGATAAGAGTCAGGTTCGTCAAGCACAAGTACAGATGGTTCGGTAACCAACACAGCCGCTAACGCCAATCTCTGTTTTTCACCGCCGGACAATTCCGCAGTCAATTTGTGTCTGTATTTCATCAAGTCGAATAATTCCAGCATATCATCAACTCGGGCTTTCATTTCTCGATGACTGACATTCTGGTTTTCAAGAGAAAATGCAATTTCTCTTTCCACCGTCATCGTTATTAGCTGATTATCGGGATTTTGAAACACCATGCCGACTTCCGGCTTCAAAAGTTTGTTCTCTGCTTCAACTGCCGGATTAAATCCGCTTACCGAGACTTCCCCTGATGACGCTTTTAATATACCGTTAAGATGAAGTGCAAAAGTTGTTTTTCCTGATCCATTGGCACCGATAACAGCTACTTTTTCTCCTTTGGAAATACTTAGATTAACCTTATTTAATGCCCGGAAGCCATCGGGAAACTGATATGTAACATTCTTAAAGTTTATCATAAATAAAAATCGCCGATGGTTAATTAGTGCCATCGGCGATTATTTACAAGTTTTTATTTTTCATCCTTTATAGCAAACATCATGCTCCCGCGCTGCTTTTATCTCATCGAGCCGTTTAATCGGAGTTGTATACGGAGCCCCGGTTAACATTTCGGGATTGGTCTCTGCCTCGTTGGCAATCGCCCTGAGAGTCTCGGCGAACTTTTCTAACGTTTCCTTACTTTCGGTTTCGGTCGGTTCAATCATAAAAGCCTCAGGAACAATCAGAGGGAAATAAATGGTAGGTGCATGATAACCAAAATCGAGCAGACGTTTGGCAATATCGAGCGCCTTGACACCCTTCTGCTTTTGACGGGTGCATGAGAGAACAAACTCATGCTGGCAGATGCCGTCGTACGGAAAATCAAAATCATCTTTCAGGAGCACTTTCAGATAATTGGCATTGAGTACGGCATTCTCAGATACCCTCTTTATACCATCAGGTCCCAGGGTTCTGATATAGGCGTAAGCTCTGATATTATTGGCCATGTTGCCGTAAAAAGTATGAATCGAGCCGATCGAGTCAGGACAATCATAATCCAAGTATAACAAATTTTTATTTTCAGCGTCCCGCCTCAACATTGGCGATGGCAGAAATTTCCCCAATTTTTCAATAACCCCAACTGCACCGGCCCCCGGTCCGCCGCCGCCATGAGGCGTGGAAAAGGTTTTGTGCAGGTTAAAATGAAGAATATCAAATCCGATTTTACCCGGTTTTACAATTCCCATCTGAGCATTAAGATTGGCGCCGTCCATATAAATAAGAGCCCCGGCTTTGTGAATCATATCGGCTATTTTTTCAATCTCCGATTCAAACAGCCCGACCGTATTCGGATTGGTCAGCATCAGCCCGGCCGTATTATCGTCGATATAACCTTGCAACGTTTCGGCCGAGATTATCCCTTTTTCATTCGATGGAACCTGCACCGTCTCAAATCCGGCCATCGTTACCGAAGCCGGATTGGTGCCATGTGCCGAATCAGGAATCAGAATCTTTTTCCTTAATTTGCCTTTGGATAAATGGTACGCCCTGATAATCAAAAGCCCGACAAACTCGCCCTGCGCCCCGGCCACCGGCTGTAGAGAGATTTCATCAAAGCCGGAAATTTCCTTGAGATATTCTGACAGCTCAAACATAATCTGAAGCGTCCCCTGAGCCGTTTTGCACGGCGCCAATGGGTGACAGGAGACAAACCGATTCATCGATGCCGCCCGATCATTACGCTTGGGATTGTACTTCATGGTACAGGATCCCAACGGATAAAAACCCCGATCGATATGATGATTCTTAACCGACAAACCGATAAAATGCCGCATAGCCTCACCCTCGGTTACCTCCGGCAATGAAGCGGCTTCCGCTCGTCGGAATTTGGCCGGAATTTTATCGAGCAATTCCTTTTCGGGAATCGAAGTCTCTGGAAGTTTGCATCCGGAGACACCCTTTTTCGATTTTTCGAATATCAGAATTTTATCGTTCATTATCCAAATCGTCGCTCTTTAGCTATTCACCCTCTTCAGGTTCCGGAGGATTTTTAAGTCTTTCAATCTGATTTATTGCATAACCGGTATCGGGGCTGTTGGGATGCGCCTTCAAAAAATCCTCGAAAGCTTGTATAGCCGCCGTCGTATCGCCTTTTTTTCTGTAAGTGTAGGCTATCATAATATCGATCTCATTAACATAGGCAGAATCGGTGAATTTCGCCTTGGCGTCTTTGTACCTTTTAACCGCTTCATCATATTGCTTTAGACTTAACGAGATACCTGCCAGCGAAAGCATCGAGCCGGAGGTATAGTCACCTTCATTATTTTTATTATTCTTAATAACCTTGTTATAAGATTCTTCGGCTTCCTCATACATACCGCGTTCATCATATTTATTTGCCAGATAATAATTAATTTCAGGGGTCGGCGCAGAATCGGCCATAGCCGTATAATAATCAATGGTGTTTATGCCCTTGAGATAATTATTAACCGTTTCGACAAACTCCGGGCCGGGAAGATAACCGACGATGCGGTCTATTTCTTTACCATTGCTGTCGTACAATAAAATTGATGGATAACCATGAATCGAATTATCTTTCACGGCTATGGTATCAGCTTCGGCATTTACCTTGGCAAAAACAATCGATTTGGATAATTCGACGACCGCCGAAT
>CBFCZE010000140.1:0-7115 GCA_965602655.1 uncultured bacterium | reverse complement strand
TACTGATAGTCATCGTCTCAGAACTGTTATCAGGATCGGTATCACCCGGATATGGCGTTCGATTATGCGGCTTTATTTTTTTCGGAAGAATCACTCTATTATATGTGTCATAAATCGGCGATTCCTGCAGATAGACATAATATCCCGACAACACCTTGCCATCGGGGAAGTCGGTGTTCCATTTGAGATACAAAGTGCTGTCGTTTGACTGCACGGTCAAATTTGTCGGAGCGCATTCGGATAAAGCAGGTTTTCCTATCTGCCGCAGCGGACCGCAACTGATTGTCGAAAGGATACAGGCTGTAATAACTAATAATATTCTCATAAAACTACCAATTCATTTTGACGCGGACATAAAAACTGACCACCCTCTTTTGTAACCACCAGATCTTCCTCCAGGCCGACATAACCGATGTTTTCAAGTTCAATCCCCAGCTCTACCGTAAAGATATTACTCTCCTCAAGCGGAATTTCGACGGTTGTACCGTACCGTTTCCATTTTGGTCCGACAATCGCCGCCCCATCGTGCACCGACCGGCCAATCTGATGTCCCAGGGCATGCTGATAAACCGGATAATTATTGCTTTTGAGCATCTCGCGCGCGACCGCATCGATACGATAACCTTTTGTTCCCGGTTTATACAGTTGTGCCGTTTCAGTTATGATATCATGCACCATTTTAAATGCTTTTGTCAATTCTCTCGGCGGTTTATGTTCATTGTCTTTTTTGACATAAGCCAGCCGCTGAATATCGGAGCAGTAACTATTATATACGGCGCCGAAATCGATATGCAAAAGGTCGCCCGGCTCCAGAATGGCAGTGGTTGGATGACCGTGCCCCGGACTGGTTTTGGCTCCGGCATTGACAATCGTATCGAACGAGTTAACCACACCCAGCCCGGCGAAATTGCGCTCTATAATATGCGCGATGGCTATCTCGCTTAAGCCCGGTTTGATTTCTTTGAGTGTCTTATCCCAGCACTCGGTTGCGATGTTAGCCGCTTTTGAGACAAGCTCGATTTCTTCAGGTATTTTTCGCCCGCGAAGCAGTGACATCAGATTTTCGGATGAAATGAACTTGTCCGGATCATCGGTACCTTTTAAATAACTGCTTAACAGAAGATACATTCCGTGCGAGAGACCGTCGGCGGCGGTGTCATCGACCGAATAGTTTAAAGCAATATTTTTGGGATTTATTTTCTTTATGATATTTTTAATTTCAGTTCCGCAGTCCTCGACATACGGTATCACTTTTTCGAAGCGGCCGGATCGTTCAAAATCTGAGGCATCGTAATTGCCGACCATGGCAAAGCTGTCGCCGTTTTTGCATATAAAAAAGGCCGACTGCCAGACCACCTTATGACCGACCACCAGAGCCAGCGCTGGATCGGCCATCATATCGGTTTCACGGCAGAATATCAGCCAGAGGTCGATATCAAGCTCGTTGAGAATACCGATTGCCTGATTAATCTTGGCTTTGTTCAAATCCATTGGATACCTGTTCCTTTTGTTGGGATAATTCATCTATTTGCCGCAATGGCTTTTCAAGCTGATTGGTCCGAGTTGTACTTAAATTGTCAAATTCTTTCTGAAGTCCTTCAATTTTATCACCGACTTTTTCCATTGAATCTTTGAAACTGTTCCACTGTTTGGAAAAACTGTTCATCAGTTCCAGTATTTTCCCGGCCGAGCGTTCCATGTTAAAATTATCAATCGACTGCCGGATTACCGACAGGTAGGCATACAGGGTCCAGGGCGAACAGACAATGACCTTCAGTTTAAGGGCATCGTCAATAAAACTCTTGTCATGCTCCATTATAAAAGAGTAGGCCTGCTCCAGCGGGATAAAGATTATAACATAATCCAGCGTGTCGGCGTCGGTATTGATATAATCGCGGGTGGTAACAGATTTTATCTGAGTCCGGGCGTTTTTCAAAAACTCTTTTTTATGGTTTTCTCTGACCGGCTCGTTTTCCTGTTCTTCGCAGTATCTTCGATAATTATCAAATGGAAATTTAACATCCATATTAACCGTTTTGCCCTGCGGAAGAATAAATGTAAAATCGGGCCGGCGACGGGATGAATTTAATGTCTGCTGTCTTGTATAATTAACACCTTCTTTCATACCAACCAGATTCAAAATATCTTCAGCCATCCGCTCGCCCCATTGCCCGCGGCTCTGCGCTGGCGTCAGAACCTTATTAAGGTTGCCGATAATTTCCGTGAGCTTTTCGGTTTCCTTATTTTGAGTCTTAATACTGCCGTCTATCTGAGTGAATTTGCCCTCGGTATCTTTTTCAATACCGGTCATCAGGTTCTGAACCTTCTCCAGTTCACCTTTTAATTGTCCAAGGGTGGCATCAATAAGCTCTTTTTTGCTTTGTAGCTCTTTAGTATTTAACTCGCGATCTTTTGAGAATCGTTCATTGGCCTGACTGAGGAAATCCTCTCTGTTTTCAAACAGTGCCTCACGGGAAGCCGCACCGAAAATATCCTTTATATTAGTGAGAACATTTTTCTCTATTCGTTTTGAAAACAGATTTAAAAAGATAAAAAAGGCAATCGCCAAAATGACAACAACAGCAATAATAATTATTATTTCCATATCAATACCGGGTTATATCAACTCTGGTGATATTGTTTATTCTGCTCCCAAGAAATTTATGAACCAAATCCGAAAAACGATCAGGCACATCCGATACATACAACTTATGAATCACCTCTTCTTTGACCTTCTTCCTGATATCTTTTTCCTCCAGTACCCGGGTCAATTCACGGGCAGTTTCTTCGGCCGAGTCAACCAATTTTACCTTATCACCCATCACCCCGGCAATCACATTTTTCAATAAGGGATAATGGGTACACCCCAGAACCAGTGTGTCGATATCGACATCGATTAATGTTTTCAGGTAATCGTGCGCTATCAGCCGGGTCGCCTCTTTTTCCATATATCCCTCTTCGGCTAATGGGACAAACAGCGGGCAGGCCAGCGAAAAGACTTTGATATCGTTATTAAGCCGCTGAATCTCTTTGGCGTAATTGTTGGAGCCGACAGTCGCCACCGTCCCGATTATTCCGACCCGTTCGTTTTTTGTGTAGTCTATAGCCGCTTTAGCTCCGGGACTTATGACGCCGAGAATATCGATATCGAATTCCTTTTTGACCGTCTCCAGAGCCACCGCCGAAACCGAATTGCATGCGGCGATAACATATTTAACATTATGTTCCAGAAGAAACCTGATGTCCTGTCGCGCAAACTGCTTTATCGTCTCTTTTGACAGTCCGCCATACGGGCAACGGCCGACATCGCCGAAATAAACGATATTTTCATTCGGCAGATGACGAATCACTTCGGCCATCACCGTAAGTCCGCCGACCCCGGAATCAAAAATGCCAATCGGTCTGTTTCTTACGTTATTATCAAGCATGTTTATTGACCTTCATATTTTGCCTTGAATCGTATTAATCCCTCATATATAGCTTCCGCCACACTCTGACGGAATTTCTTTTTATTTAATAACTTTTCATCGGCTTTGTTGGTGAGGAAGGCTGACTCAACCAGAACCGACGGCATATAAACGCCGTTTAATACATAAAAACCTGCCTGGTCAATCCCGCGTGCTTTGGTTTCCTTCCGCAATTTATTTCTGCACTCTTTATCAATCATCGAGGCTAAATCGACCGACTCGGCCTGGAATTCGGTCTGAATCATATCGCTGAGAATAAAAGTAAGATCATCCTCATCATTGTCTCCGGCGCTGTTTAGCTCGGCTAAAAAAGATGCATTTTCGAGCTGGGCCGAGGCGCGGGCCTCATCGTTCCAGGCCGGAGCGAGAAAAAATATTTGAAATCCACGGGCCGATTTATTCAATGAGGCATTACTATGAATCGAAATAAATAAATCACCGTTGGCCTCATTGGCAATTTTTGTTCGCTGTTCAAGCGATACATTAACGTCTTTTTCGCGCGTCATAACAACTTCAAAGATTTTGTTTTTTCTGATTATCTTGGCGAGTCGCTTGGCAATATCGAGAACAATCTTTTTCTCGTTGGATCCGTCCAGCCCAATGGCACCATAGTCACTTCCTCCATGCCCGGCATCGATAATAATTTTATTGATTAAATTATCCGGCCCGATATCGATATGACTACGATTGCTGATTACCGCTACCGATGGATCGATAAGCGATATCTGGACTCTTCCGGGATTCGATTGAAAGCGATCGGTGTATTTTGTAATGTTTTGCCTCATCCTCAAAGAGACCTGGGCCGATTGCTCGAACTGAACTACATTAATATCCCGAAGATACTTTCTGTCGATTCTGGATAGAATCTGCCGACGATTAACCTTTCCGCCCAGAATACTGATATTGAGCCAGTTCCCCTCCGTGATATAAATTTCATACTCTTTGGGTTCGTTAATAAAAAGTTCAATCAGTAAACCATTCGCCTTGGGTGCAAAGGCGAGATCGGTAACATTATAAAACTCCGAGTCGATCCTGATAAGTTTCCGTTCCTTATCCCAGGTAATCCGATCCGGATGAATCAGATCAAATATTGGCAGGAAAGTTTTTATCGGCAGGAACAAATTTCCTTTTTTAAATTGTGCCGGGTAAATCAGATTTTTGATAGAGTCATTGACTTTGATGTACGGTGAATTCAGAAAAAAGGTTATTGTGTATTCATCGGAAACATATTTGGCCGAAAGACCGACTCTTTCCCATGAAATTCTCTCACCGAGAATCGAGGCTAATTCAGACAGGGAAAAATAGGTAAGACGTCCGTCCTTGTAAGATTCGATTTTTTCGATAGTCCCCGATAGTTGAACCGATATCTCGGAACCGTATGCTGTACCGAATAATAAAACAATAAAGAATATCACCGAAAAAATTGTCAGGAGTCTTTTCATTATATTATTTTTTGTCCTGTCGCTGAGCCCGCTCGATCAATCGCCGAGCTTCTTTTTTGGCAATTATTTCCCGCTTGTCATACTTTTTACGCCCGCGGGCGGTCGCCAGTTCAACCTTAATATATGGTCCCTTAAAATAAAATCGAATCGGTATAAGCGTAAGACCTTTTTCGGCGGTCGCGCCAAACAGTTTTCTGATCTCTCGTTTATGTAAAAGCAATCGACGGCGGCGGTATGGATCATGGCTTTCGACGCCGGATGATTCATAGGGAGAGATATGCAGATTTACGAGAAAGACCTGACCGTTCTCAATTGTCGCATAACTGTCGGATATATTTATTTTGCCGGCCCGCATCGATTTGACCTCGGTCCCCAGAAGCTCAATCCCGGCTTCCTTTTTATCGATAATTTCGTAATCACGGAAAGCTTTACGATTGGTTGCAATAATTTTCTCTTTTAATTCTTTTTCCGCCATAATTAAACAATATAGATTTAACATCTGGCGCTTGCAATTGATTTGTTGTAAATAGTGATTAATGTTAGGCCAGTGTATTGAGGAGCGAATATGAAAATAGCGATATATCAAAATAATCCGGCTTTCGGAGAAATAGAGCAAAACATAAAAGATGTTTCCGATGCGGTTAAAAATGAAGATTTCGATATACTGGTCCTTCCGGAACTGTTTGCCACCGGTTATCAGTTTAAAAATAGAGACGAGGCATTATCTTTCGCCGATGAATCCGGAAACGGAGCAACATTTGAAAGAATTCGACAGTTAGCGACTCAAAAAGATGCATTAATCATTTATGGTTTTCCGGAGATAAAAAAGGAGAAGCTGTTTAATTCTGCCATTGCCGTGGATCCGAACGGCAAAACGTTTTTGTATCAAAAAACGCACCTGTTTGACACCGAAAAAGATATCTTCGATCCCGGCGAAACCGGCTTTTTTGTATTTGAATACAAAAAAGCCAAAATCGGAATGATGATTTGTTTCGATTGGCGCTTTCCGGAATCGGCCCGCCGGTTGGCTATTCTGGGCGCACAGATTATCTGTCATCCGGCTAACCTGGTTCTGACCACCTGCCCCGATGCGATGATTACAAGGGCTCTGGAAAATTTGGTTTTTACCATCACCGCTGACCGAGTCGGCAAGGAAAGCCGTTTCGGACAACCACTTATGTTTAGCGGTAAATCACGCATTATTTCGCCGCAGGGGAAAATACTGGCGGAACTGAGTGAAGAAAAAACCGGCTTTATCTCGGTTGAGATTAATCCAAAAGATGCTGATAATAAATCGGTTACACCCAATAATAATCTGTTTAAAGACCGCCGCCCCGACTTTTATTGAAAAACACGCAGTTTTATTGCTGCTGACTCAACAGGTTAGCAGAAATTTCCAATCAAAATTGGAGCAATTGGAACTTAATTTTGTTAATATTAACATAATTTTGCCGATATATCTTTAAAGCAAAATACTATAGGATAAATATGACGGAATTGCCAAACATGTCTCAGGGGAACATTCTCGTTATCGATGATGAACCTCAGATAACTGAAATTATCGACGCCTTTTTGACGAATTCAGGCTATGAGGTTCATGTTTCTAATATTGCCACGGAGGGTCTGAAATTGGCCAAGCAATTAAAGCCTGATGTTATTCTGCTTGATATTATGATGCCGGAAGTTGACGGTTACAGTCTTTGCAATGATTTGAAAAATGATAATAATACATCCGGGATACCGGTGGTTTTTTTGACCGGCAAAGATCGTAACGACGACATGGGCCGTTCTTTTAAGGTCGGCGGCGATATGTTTATTAAAAAGCCGTTTTCGTGTGAAAGATTGCTGGAAATCTTAAATATTATCTTGCTTTCCACGAAACATTAGTTATATTTTTTTGTATAAAATATTGTGCGGTGCAACATGAGAATTATTAAGAGATATAAGAATCGCAGGTTATACGATACCGAGTTGAAAAGCTATATTACTCATACCGAACTGGGGTATATAATCAGGCGCGGCGATCCGTTTAAGGTGATCGATTCATCAACCGGAAAAGAAATCACTCTGGCCGTTTTGGGTCAGGTTTTAATCGGGAATTTGAAAAATGAAAAGGATAAAACAAAATCCAAAGAAAGACTAATCGAACTAATAAATAAAGGAGGAAGAAAATCCATGTCTATCTTACGAAACACTTATCTGGCTT
>CBFCZE010000139.1:0-7187 GCA_965602655.1 uncultured bacterium | reverse complement strand
GTAAGCGCTTTTCATGAAGAGTATGGCTCTTATTCGGTGGATGTTCTATCGGACAGCTTTTTAAATGTTAATGCTGATTTACAGCTCACAGGACGATGAAATTATATGCGCGGCAGATAGCCAGAAAAACCTCGTCTGCCCGAGCGTTACTTTTCTAAAACACTTTCCCCACCAAATCACACTTGATTTAATTACCGTCTAAATGATATGCCGACGCCTATACGGGTCAGCGACTTCCTGTAATCGACCAGGCTTTCGCCATAACCGTGTGAAAACCGTATGGTGAAGAAACTGTTGTCGCTTTTGGGAACCGGGAAATTATACATCAGATAAAAACCGCCTCTCCCGGTGCCGAAATTTCCACGAGCCTTCAGATGTATTGTATGATTATGAGGGAGCTTATAATAAATTAGAAGGTCACCATGTCCGAGATAATCGGTGATATCGGGGTTGTCATCGCCGATCGGTGCATCGGGAGCCGCTTTATCATCCTCGGGAACCCGATACCTTAATTTCAGATGTAATAGCAAATTGGAATTATAATAATACGGGCTTACATACAAAAGGTTCCAACTGCGCGATACCGGCGGTCTTTGACCATTTGATTCGTGCTCAAAACCCAGGTCGACACCGATATGTCCGGAGGCATAAGAAAACGGTTTGAACCGATAAAACAGTTCCGGGTTGTAGTTGGTTTCTCGAAACGGCGCGGAATTATCCTTATCATAAGCCTGCCAGAAAGATATCTGGGTGTAGGCAAAATATAATCTTGATCCGAAAATCCCGTGTTTTGCGCTGATCTGAAAAACCGCTTCGGTCTGCTTGTTGTTGTACTCATTGGAGTATGTAACCGGAAGCATAAACATCTCTTTGTGTAATGACAGTCCCGAACCGGTGCGGATCATCTGATAACCCGCCAAATCCTGATTGGCAAATATTTGTGGCGAAGAAAAAAGTACCACTGTTAGAATAGTCAGAAATAGATGCTTGCTCTTGTGCGCATTCATACAAAATACCTTTCCCAATACTTAATTGTTGGAAGACAAATTTAGAGCATAGACTCGGTAGCAGCAAGTATTTTCTGTTTTATTTTGTGCGCGGCGGACGCCCCGTCTGCCCGAGCGTTACTTTTCTATTACACTTTTCCCACCAAATCACCCTTGATTTATATCCTCTCCCGCTAATAGAGAATATAAAATGGGAGATTTAATCTATTTTCAAAAAATACTGTTGTGAAAGACACTGAATCAACATCAAGTTGAAGGTTCGAAACTTTAATATGACAAAACGAATCCATTTCGTTGTACAAATATGAGTCAGAACAGGTTACAAGGAATTTTTGGAGATCGCCGCGCTTCGCTCGCAAGGATATTATGGATATCCGGCTGGCTGTCTGCATAATTATAATACTTTGCCAGCGCGGCAAAATTAAAAAAAAGTAAACAAATGTATCTGTTCAACGTCTAATAAAATGCATAATTTATAATAGTGAGGTGTAATATGATTCTAAAAGATGACTTAAAACTATTGAGAACGGGGAAATTAGTCCTGATTCTTATCCTGTTATCTTTGATTTCCTGCCTTTTTGTTTCATGTGGAAAAGATTCAAAAAATCCGGTTAGTCCCGGGATAACTCCACTAAACCCATTTGAATGGACGGTTGTCGCGCCCGCAGAACAGGGCTTTGATTCGGATTTGCTGGATACCCTGACCGAAAAAATATATTTCGGGCAATTCGGCCGTATTACCAGTTTGCTGATAGTCCGGAATGGCTATCTGGCGTATGAAGAATATTTCCGAGGAAAAGATAGTGCCGATCTGGTACAAATATATTCCTGCACTAAAAGCGTGGTATCGGCTTTGATGGGAATAGCAATTAATAAGGGAAGTATTGGTGGTGTCGACGACAGACTTTTTGATTATCTGGATGGATATACGCTGTTTCCTTCAGGTACCGATGATAGTCTGCACAGAGAAAACTTGACCGTTGAACACTTATTGACTATGACGGCCGGATTTTCATGGGAAGAGTGGGATATACCATACGGACAATCGACAAACAGTTATACACGAATGGTCAATAGCGACAATTGGATACAGTATACCTTAAATCAGCCGGTTGTACACTCACCGGGAACAACTTTTGAGTATAACACAGGGTTGTCTGGGCTAATGGCCGTTATCTTGAGAAATAGCACCGGTCAACGGGTAGATCACTATGCACGGGATAAACTTTTCCACTATATAGGCATCGATACATGCATCTGGCGATTAAGTCCAATGGGAGTTCATATGACCGGGAACGGGCTGGAACTCAGACCGCGCGATATGGCAAAATTCGGCTGGCTGTATGCGCAGAATGGAGTCTGGGAAGGTAGGACGGTTGTGCCGAGTTCGTGGATACAGGAATCCTTTCAGCAGCATACTACTTTTCCGAACGGTCTCGCCTATGGATATCAATGGTGGATGGCTCCGATCACAGACAGCCAGGGCAATCCGATTCATATACCTTACGCTCTTGGCTGGGGCGGTCAGTTTATCTTCGTCTCGCAGGAAAATAATTTGGTTATAGTTATTACGGCAAATGATGATATAAATGTTTACGACAGCTACATCGACGAAATCATGAACCTTATCGGCCAGGCCTTTACGCCATGATTATTCGTATTGATTTGGCGATTAAATTATTTTAAATCAATGGATCAGGTGCGTGGGGCACCTGATCTGTAAATTTTATTGTCCAATTAGAAAAACAATGTACATTTAAGTCTGCTCAAATTTTTAAATATTTTGGAATAGAGCAGAATTATAAAAAAAGAGGGAAGACAGTTAGATATAAAAAAGGCGTGGCCGATAAAAGCCACGCCTTATAGCGAGGTAGGGATATTTTAATATTGTCGAAACCCTTCGGGATTTCGAGCTACAATTTAATCTACCAGTACTTTCTCCAGTCGGTCGACGATATAATTGACCTCATCATCATTAATAATCAACGGCGGGGAGATTCTTATAGTATGACCATGACTGTCGTTAGCCAGCATATCGAGATCAAGCAGTTTATGACTGAACGACATAGCATCACCGTTTTTCACCTCGATACCGATAAACAGCCCCATCCCGCGCACTTCTTTGACATGCGAGGAACGTGAGGCTATATCAAGAATCTTTTCCTTGAGCATCTTACCGGTGGCATAACTTTTTTCAGGAAGCTTCTCGTCTATCATCACATCGATTGCGGCCAATCCGGCGACACAGGCCAAAGGATAACCGCCAAAGGTTGAACCATCTGAACCCGGCTTGAAAGCCATATCCATCAGGGATCTGTTGGTTACCATCACGGAGAGGGGAACCAGACCACCCGAGATTGCTTTACCAAGAACCAAAACGTCTGGAATAACATTTTCATGTTCAAAGCAGAAAGTCTTACCGGTGCGACCCATACCGACCTGAATCTCGTCAAATAACAGCAATATGTTATGCTTGTCAGCCAGATCGCGCAAACCTTTTAAGAATCCTTCCGGCGGAACATTCATGCCGCCCTCGCCCTGCATCGGCTCAACCAGAATGCCGCAGGTATTTTCATTAATCAGTTTTTCGGTAGCGTCAAGATCACCATAAGGAGCCGCCTTGAATCCGGGAGTCAGCGGACCAAAACCTTCTTTATATTTCTGGGTTGTTGAAAATGAAACAACCGAAATCATCCGGCCATGGAAATTATTATCATAAACAATAATCTCCTGCTTGCCATCGGGGATACCTTTCTCTTTCCAGCCATAGTACCTCGCCAGTTTGATAGCCGTCTCGACCGATTCAACCCCGCCGTTTTTCGGCAGAGTTTTATTGCCATTGTTGCCGAATCGCGAACCAAGTTGCGGCGGAAGCGACGATACTTTCTCTAGCATCAGCGAGAGAAGGTCGGTGTAAACAACATTGGAGACAACCGACGCGTACCCTTTTTGAAGAGCGTCAACCATAGCCTTGACAATTTTTGGATGATGATGCCCCGGATTGGCGGCACTGTATGCGGCCAGACAGTCAAGAATTTTTCGGCCATCCTGAGTATAGAGCCAGGCACCTTCCATTTTTCTAATAATGGTCTGTAATCGGCCGTAATGGTTGGCACCATAAATATCATCAAGTTCCAAAAGCTTCTTATCATCGTAATTGGAAAATCCAACTGCTTTTTTATTAGTTTTTTCAGATGTCGATACTGTCACGGAACCACTCCTTTCTGCTTATCCAAGCAAGCCTTTTAACATAATAGATTTGGCGGCTTTGGCAACCCCCTAAATGAAAATATTTTAAGATTCTTATGGCTATTCCAACTTTTTTGTTTTTTCGGTGCGAAATTTATAGGTCAGAAGAGCGATTAGCGAAATTATCGCCTCGGCACAGGTTATCCATACCCGATGAATCAGCGAGATCGAAACTGACACTCCAACCCCAAGAAATGGCGTCAATAGAGCCGTCATCACACCCTCCCGAAAACCGAGTCCGCCGGGGGATAAAAATGAAATATAACCAAGAATATAGGCGGCGATATATGTCCCGACCGCATAGTTTAACGGCAAAGTCGAATTATCAAGCAAAGCCTCTAAAAAATAAAAAAAGGCCAGCCCAAAACGGGTCCATGTAATGAGATACCAGACAAATATCGCCACTCTGTTTTTTATATCAGGTTTGTATTCAACAGGATCACGCTTCAGAATTTTCAATACCCAGTTTAGAGTCTTATTAAATTGGTCCGGTCTGAAAAAAAAGAATAAGAAAATCAGGAATGTTATGGCAAAAAGCAGATAAAAAATATTGCTGTAAATGGCCAGCGACTCCATCGAATTAATATTTCCGATAAATATCGGTATCAATAGAAATGACGCCGGCAAAGCATAAGCCTGAGCTAAGACAAACGAGGCCAGCGAAATACGCGCCGGAATGCCAACCTCTCTGGCCAGTGCAACCATCCCGAAAACCTGCCAGATTTTGCCTGGGATATATCTTCCAAGATTGGCCAGATAGACAATTCGGAACGAGTCGGATAGTCCAATTCTGTGCCCGAAGCCGTAAATAATTTTTCGCCAAGCTATTGCGGCGGTTATATAGGCCAAAAATAGTAAAACGGCGGAAATTATTGCTTTCAGCCAATCGATATCCCATTGCCACTGCGCCAGTTCCGCTCGATTGATATAAATCATCCGAACCAAAAAGGCCAGGATAACAATTGCCAGAAGCCAGCCGATTAATATCTTTAATTTTTTACCTAACTTCATA
The DNA here is from genome assembly GCA_965602655.1 of uncultured bacterium. Classification (GTDB taxonomy): domain Bacteria; phylum Zixibacteria; class MSB-5A5; order GN15; family PGXB01; genus JAAERC01. Next base: position 1,919 of record CBFCZE010000139.1, on the reverse strand, counting down.
TAATTATAAATGGTAGTTATTATATTTTATTATATTATGCAACAAACATTTACCTGCCGGAAGGGCGATAATTATACTTAGTACCATTTGTTATACAATAAAAATTAAAAAATAAATTAAACTGTCAGGAACTTTTTTGAATCCGAGATGTTAAATCAATTAAACAATTGATAAACCGGATAAAATAAGTATTATATAGAATTCAACATTGTTACTAACCAATGGAGGCATCGTGAAAAAAAGTTTCATTCTGACAATCGCAGTTGTTTTCGCTTTTATGGCAATGACCAATTTTGTTATGGCCGGTCCGGGATGCGGCGGTACTAAAGCTAAAACATCAACCGTTGGATGTGCCAAAACATGCGCCGTCCCATGCGGCACCAAGGCGGATGTCAAAGCCAAAACCGACGGCAAACTAATTGGCGCCAAAGCCGATTGTGATTATAAAGGAAAATGCGAGACGGCATCACTTAATATCACCGGTATGACCTGTGGCGGATGCGAATCCTCGATTACCACCGCCCTTATGAACCAGGATGGTGTGATTAAGGTTGTTTCGATTGACCATAAGACCGGTCTGGCGACGGTTTGTTTTGATCCGACTAAAGTAGAGTCGGACAATCTGGCCAAATTGGTAACAAAGAAGGGATACAAAGCTGAAATTACTTCGGCGGTCGCTACCAGCGAGTCGGGCGAAACCAAGGTCAAATCTTGCGGCGTTTCGGCCAAGGCTGAAGAAACTGAAAAGCAAGATTATTAAAAAATTAGTCATCTGTAACCAATAAGAAGAGGGCGGATATTTATTCCGCCCTTTTTTTATGGAATAAAGCTTAATCTTGCAAATATAATTTGCGTACAATATAATAGAGCTTATGAAAACCATACTTGTTCTGATATTAGTTCTTTTGATGATAACACCTGCTTTCCCGGCTAAGTATGCCGGTGAGTCGTTCTCGCTCGGTGTCGGCGGGCGGGCGCTGGCGATGGGCGGGGCGGCTGTGGCCGGACCGTTTGACGCTACCGCCGGGTACTGGAACCCGGCCGGTCTGAATTATTTGAGTGGCCAAAGTATCACCGCGATGCATGCCGAGACATTCGGGTCGCTTCTCAATCATGATTTTATCGGATATACCAGTAATCGAAACAAAGACGTCGGGGCCATCAAAGCGTATGGTTTTTATTTTTATTATCTGGGCGGCGGCGGGATTAATATTACCGGCTGGGATGCGGCTCGCAATCGACCGGTCATACTTCGTGAGGTGACCCACGGTGATTATCTTCTGGCCGGATCGGTTTCCGGCAAAATCAGGGAAAAGATAGATTTCGGTCTGACCGCACGAATTATCTATCGCGACCTCGGAGTCAGCAAAGGGTATGGTTTTACGGTTGATGCCGGAGCGCTGTATCAGGTTCATCCAAAATTCCGTTTTGGTTTGATGATAACTGATTTGACATCGGGGTATATCAGGTTCACGCAAAAGTATTCGGAGTCGATTTTGCCGACGGTCAAACCGGGAGTGATGTATAAGCATAATATAAAAGATTTTACCGTAAGAGTTGCCCTGTCAGGCGATATTAAATTTGAGGGCATCAAATATGCCTCGCAGTTCTGGGTCGGCGATATTTCGCTTGATACTCATTGGGGCGGTGAGGTATCATACAAAGAGATGATATTTGGCCGTCTCGGTTCTGATATCGGTAATTTCACCGCCGGAATCGGGCTTAATATCAATCGTATCAAAGTCGATCTGGCGTATTTGCATAGCAGCGACCTCGACGCCACCTTCCGCATCAGTGCCGGGTACCGGTTTAAGTAAATCATAAAAATTCCTCGTAGTCATCACTCTTTCTTTCAGTTACAGCGAAATGGGTTCGTTTTGCATATAAAAAGTTTTTGAGTTCTATAAAATGGCTTTGTT
>CBFCZE010000138.1:0-7286 GCA_965602655.1 uncultured bacterium | reverse complement strand
CTCCAAAATAGGCATTTGTCTCGCCCGGGCCGGCATCGTCCCCGCCCATATTTTTATTGGCCGGTCGGGTTTTATAAGAATCGTGCGGAAAATTAGGATGCTGCTCAATTGTCTTCAAAACTTCTTTTAGAGTAGCATTCTTCGGAATTGCTTTGGCTTCCTCGGCAAACGCGGAACCTGTCAGAAAAGCGAATGTTAACAGGGGGAGAAACAAAATCATTATAACATTATTGGATTTTACACACAGTCTCATTATTTTAACTCCTGAATTTTATGCAGTTAGGGGGTTAACACGTATTGATTTAAGATATTTATCTCATAATCTCCACCCAGAATTAAAGACAAATAATCGATTGTGCTTTTTTTAGTTTAACTCAAGATGATTATATTCTATGTACTATAATATAGGACTATAATGGCAAATGTCAAGGCAAAAAACGTATTTTTAAAGCAATTATTATATATTGGTGCCATAAAAAAGGGACAGCTTTCAATTAAGCTGTCCCATTGCTTTTTTGTCAAAATTTCAGATTATCAATGGCGACGGACAGTCCGGATCCGGACCATCTTTGTATTTGTAATTTATTAAATATACAATATCCAAAATATTAAGAAGACCATCATTATTGACATCCATCCTGTCCGGTGGTTCAGGCTCCAAACCATCTTTATATTTATAATTGAGTAAAGAAACAATATCAAGAATATTAACAGTCAAATCAGCATTGTAATCGCCGCAAATATAATCGCAGATATTTCCTATGCCATCGCCGTCATAATCCTGCTGTAACCAATTGGACATGCGGGGACAGTTATCACAGACATCACCGACACCATCGCCGTCGACGTCGGCCTGATCGGAGTTTGGCTCATCGACGCAGTTATCGCACTCATCGCCGACATTGTCTCCATCAGCGTCGTCCTGAGCAGGATTAAACAACCCCAGACAAACATCACAGACATCTCCGGGACCATCCTCATCTGTATCCAACTGATCCGGATTGGCAATACCGGGGCAATTATCGGCTGCATCCCCAACCCCATCGCCGTCGGTATCCACCAGAGTAAAATCGGTGGCAATAAAGGCGCCTTGAGTAATACTGCATTCGTCATAACCGACAAAGAAATAACCAAGGGATCCCCATCCGATCCCCCAGCTATTTTTAACTATCCAATATTGAGAATAATCATTATAACCGACAATTAATACCGCATGATTGGTACCACCATCATAACCGCATCGGTATATAGTGCCGTCGAAAAATCCTCCGTAGTAATCTCCAATGCCCATGTACACGGCCACCGGTCCGTTGATGGAAATATATCGCTTGATGGCGTTGACATTATAGGAGCCCAAATCCTGCCAATCAGCCACATAATCTAATCGCGAATCCCAATCGGCGCAGCGATCACTGCACGTATAATCACTGCATCCCAATGATTTGTAATTACAGTTAGCGCAATTGTCGTCGCAAGAACAGCCGCCGCCATCATAATAAAACATACATTCTTCATCAGGAACACCGTAATATTTCATAAAATTCAGAGCATCGTCACAAAATCCGCCGCAGCAACTATTATCATGTAGACAATCCGACACCATATACTGTTCTGATAAATCGATATCAATATTCGGATCATTTTGGTGAACATTTCTAATCGCCTCGGCCAATGCCACCGCCGCAAAAGCCCAGCAGGAACCACAGCCGCCTTGATTTTTTATGGAAGTAATCCAATTCTGACCTTTCCGGTTTCTCCAGTCAAAAACAAGCGGAATATCAAATGCCCTATCCGGGGATTGAGTTGGCGGGGAATCCTGCAACCTTTCCGCTCTGGCTGTAGTCGAGCCCTTTACGGCAATTTCCATAATACCGGATAATTTCTCCACCGAACCGACTACTTTTTCGTCATTATCAACACAAACAGCATATTCGAGTGATATTGAGCTACCACCGTCGCTTAATGTCTTTGTCTGATAATCATTTATGGCGCAATAGGAATATTCCTGAGCGGCTTTCCCCTTGAGAAAATCCCAGGCATCGGCTGACGTTCCATTGGGAAAAGTACAAACGCCTCGCTGGCCGTTGGGTCCGTCAACAATATCATATTGATAACCCAATTCGTGACAATAGATCGCCGCCGGATTGGCCACTCCTATTCCGCCACCGGAATGATTATGGCTATTTGTTAAAAACAGCCAGTCATCGGCGCAAAAGCCGGAAACTGAACAACAGAAAATGATTAGGATAACTGAAAATTGTATTGTTGTGCGCATACCCTTCTCCAAAAATAGAAGAAATTTATCAAGTCCCATGCCTTATATTATCGGCTTACACCTATTATAAATATATCTGCATAGTCGTTTTTTGCAAGTTAATTCTCGGATTAGCAATTATTTGCGTATTAAATAAAACAAATAATACTGTGATTATTTTACTTATTAAAAGGTGAAAGTGTTATATTGGAGATAGATATGGTCTTGTATAATAAAGATGGAAAAAAGCGCGGACATGCAATCGCCCTTTATTCCGGCGGCCTTGATTCGGCACTGGCGATTTTGCTGATGCAACGCCAGAATATTGAGGTTACCGCATTGACATTTTTGACACATTTTGGATGTAGTATCTCCGATAAATCAAGTTGCGGCGGTGATCCGTATCCGGCGGCGGAAAAATTCGGTTTTACCGTCAAATTAATGCATCTTGGTGACAAATTCGTTGATATCGTTATCAATCCAAAATACGGCTATGGCAAAAATATGAACCCATGTATCGATTGTCGAATATTGATGCTTAAAGAGGCCAAACAGTTTATGAGATTGGTAAACGCCGATTTTATTATTACCGGTGAGGTTCTTGGACAAAGGCCGAAATCTCAGCGCCGGGATAGTATGGATATAGTTAAGCGAGACAGCAATCTGAATGGTCTTCTGATAAGACCATTGTCGGGAAGACTTTTACCAGAAACATTACCGGAAAAAAACGGTCTCATCGATAGAAACAAGCTTGAGCGTATTTCCGGGCGATCGCGAAAACGACAGATGGAACTGGCCAAACAGTTCGGGCTTGAGGATTATTCTAATCCAGCCGGAGGATGTCTTCTAACCGACCCCTCGTATTCCAGAAGACTAAAAGATTTGCTTGAATATTCCAAACATATGAATCTGAATGATATCAATTTGTTGCGAGTCGGGCGACATTTTCGTCTGAATGAGCATACAAAAGTGATAGTCGGTCGCAACGAAGAAGAAAACGAAAAAATAAAACAGTTTGCCAAACCGGAGTATTTGAAACTTGAAACATTAGACACCGGATCACCGCTTACCCTCTATATTGACTCAAAGGGAAAAAGTAATATTGAAACAGCCGCCGCAATCACGGCTCGATATTGCAAATTAAAAAATGAGCCGGTGGTTGAAGTAGAATGTTCAAATGATAGCTTTAATCAAATATTAAAAGTTACGCCGGCGCGAACCGAGGACATATCCGAATTTCAAATTAAATAAAAAATGGTACAAAAAATGGCGGTGGGATTCCAATTTGAAATCCCACCGCTCCCTGTTACACAAGCTAAGCAGCTTACCGCCAAATAAAAACTGCTAAACTTTTAGGACCTGCAGACTAAGTCCCCACTATATATCTTTAAGGTCAAGTGACATCCTGTCACTTAACTCTATGTATAAGTAACACAAAATTTGTGCCGGTTTTATCGCAATTGTTTTATATTGTTACCGGGCAATAAAGTAGAGATAATTCAATCAAGGAAATATTTTTTATTAAGAAGAAAAATCGCATGAACTGCGTCCATAATTCATCAATAGATAAGTTGAATACCATATCTTTATGGTAGATAAAAGCTTATGAGGTCGCAATAACTGCCCAATAAAAAACCCCTCCTGCTACCGGAGGGGTTTCACTTGCTGTTTTGGCAATTATTTTTTTGACTTTACTTCAGCATCATCATTTTCTTTACAGCTTGATTTTCACCAGCTATAATCCGATAGAAATAAATACCACTGGCCGTGGCCGAGCCATAATCGTCACGACCATCCCAAATAACCGAATGTGAACCCGCCTCATGGAATTCATTTACCAGCGTTTTCACTTTCTGACCCAGAACATTAAGAATCTCCAGTTTTACTTGTGAGGCCACAGGTAGATCAAAAGCAATACCGGTCGTTGGGTTAAATGGATTCGGCGCATTCTGTTTCAATGCAAAAGTCCCCGGCACCACTGCCGGTTCTTCCTGAGCTCCATCGGCCAGCGCGATAATAGCTCCCGAAAATTCAGGTGTTGACACCATTGTCTTGCCTTCACCGTTTACCATTTCCGTGTAAACAAACATTGGTGAATGCTCTTCCAGCGAAACGACATTCAGTTCAAGCGATTCCAGACTCAGATCATCCACATGGAATATCAGTTTGGCGATTTCGCCTTTACCCGGTGTCAAATCTGCGTTTTCACCATAAACCATCGGAATCATGCCAAGAATAACGATATTATTTTCGTTGTCAATCTTGGCGATGGCAAAATCGAATTTCTCCGCTCTTGTCCCGGTAAAGCTGACCTCTTCCAAGGTCACCCCTTCAGAAAACTCCAACGGCAAATCCAGAGCCGCCATAGGCTGAACGTTGTTGAGTTCGATTGGAACAATAACCTTATCAACATTAACGGCACATTTCGGCGCCGCTATTGAATTGACTTCGGCCGCGCTCAGCGAAGAAATCATCAGTAATACCAGGATGATCGAGATGATGCTTACAGTTCTCATCAATAACCACCCCCTATAGGGTTTAAGTTTCATCTTCAGCTGTCGGCTTGAAATATCAGTGCAAACTATCCATGTTTGCCGAACAACCATTTACTAATCCGCAATACTCTTTAGTTGCGCAATTTTTGGCGTGTGAGGGGAATCAATTTCGGAATACCATACCACTGTTTCTATTATCAAGGTAAACGATGTTTATAAATCTGTCAAGCAATATTTAAAACATACATGGGAAAAGTATTCCTACTTAACTTGATTTCCTTTTTTTCCTTTCCTCTAACAGGTTCTATGTTTATAGTTTCGCTAAGGTTCCAAATATTTCAAAAAATAATACGAAATTAAAAAAATATTTCTAATAAAAAATTCAGTAACATTATGGCATCTTCACCAATCCCTATTGTCGCCAAAATATCTTTAGGCAAATAAAAGACGGATGTTGTAAAATCAATGTTGAACAATAACTCTATTTTTTTTAAATTATTCGAATCAATTCTGACCTGTATTTTCATTCTTCTATTTCTTTTCACTTCATTGCAAGCGAAGTTCTGCAAACTCAGGATTCTCTGTAACCTCTTCTCTACCATACAAATTCAATGAAATGGATTCGTTTTGTCATAAACATATTTTTCGGTGTATCAATCTTGCAGTAAAACTGTTTTTCCACTCCACAATTAAATCGATATTTATTAGGGGTATAGAGAGAGAATAAGGGTGATTTTGCAGTTATTTTGAGATTATCGGTAAGGAAAAGGTTTCTGATGGCGGGGAAAATATCTATCAGATTATTTAAAAAGTGAATACCAGATAAGGTTAAAGAGTCTTTTTAGAAAGTTTCTGATCGTTGTCCATAATCTCTTAATAACCTTTCTTTCGGCAATTGCGGCCAGATGGGTGGCAATGTCTTCCGGCATCAAAGCCTGGTTTCGAGGGGGTTTCTGGGGATAAATTTCGAAGAATTCAGTCATAACCACGAATGGATGCACGTTAGAAACTTTTATTTTATATTTTTTTAATTCCCATTTAATAGCTTTTTTGAAACCTCGTACACCTCGCTTCGAGGCGCAGTACGCCGAGAAAAATGGTGTGCTGATTTTTCCGGCAATGGAAGAAATAGTAATAATATGCCCTCTGACATTTTTATTTTTCATTCTCAGCGCCGCTTCTTTAGAGCAAAGAAAAACGGCAGTCAAATTAACGGCCAGAACCGCATTCCAGTCTTCAAGAGAAATATTGATTAATTCGGATTTTAGTCCCCGACCGGCATTATTTATTAAAATGTCAATCTGACCAAATTCTTTTTCCGCTTCATCAAACAGATTTTTTACCTGTTCTTCGTCGGTCACGTCAGTTTTGACAAATATACAGTTTTCGTTGAACTGCCTGATGTGCTTTTCTAATTGTACTAATTTGTCTTCTCTTCGGGCCGCCATCACGACTTTTGAACCTTTTCTGGCGAACTCAATGGCGGCAGCCATACCTATACCGCTGCTGGCTCCGGTAATTACTGTGACTTTATTCTTTAAAGTAGCCATTTTTTTCGAGCCATTTAACTGTATCGGTTATTGTTTCCTTAAATTCCGTTTCTGGTTTCCAACCTAATTTTTCCAGAGCTTTGGAATTGTCAAAATACCGGAATAGAAATCCGGAATCCACATTATCAGCAGTTAGTTCAACTTTGTTTTTTGATATCGTTTCGATAAACATAAATAAATGAAATAAAGGGAAGTTTAAAAACTTCGGCAAAACTCTTTTGGGCGGATTAACAGACAAAACCTCGGCAATTATCCGGTTACTGTCAACAAACATCATATTATGACCCGACAGCAGAAAATCTTCATTTTTCGGATTTTTCCTTAAAACATCAATAATGCCTTTGGCCACATCCCGAACATCAATAATATTGGTTCCTCCGGGCATGTTGAATGGTATTCTCTGATCTTTGATCGCCTTGATCAATCTGGAAGTATTAGTCATGTCGCCGGGTCCATAAAGAAGCCCCGGATATAATATTACAATATCAAGTCCCTGTTTCCGGTATTTTTCCACCTCAACATCGGCAAGATGTTTGGATAACATATAATACTTTTTCTTCGATACAGCCTTTTTCCAATCGAATTTGAATTTTTCGTTCACAGGTTTATCTTTTTTATTATCGTAACCAAGCGCCGCTACCGAGCTTATATGTATTACTTTATTGACATTGCCGTTCTTGGCCGCCCTGAGGACATTCGCTGTTCCATTGACATTTACATTATGCAGAAAATCTTTATCTTTTATAGAAAATGATATTACTCCTGCAAGATGAATAACGACATCGATATTATCAAAATCATTTTTGATTGAATCGTATTCACAGATATTCCTGTTCAGCTCAATTTGAATTCTATCATATTTGCTGAAATCATATACCGGATTAGGATTTGCCTTAAGGTCAATAATTTTAATTTTTATTTCGGGAAACATGTCCAGGATATATTTTGTCAGATGCTGTCCCAGAAATCCGCATCCGCCGGTAATTA
>CBFCZE010000137.1:0-7346 GCA_965602655.1 uncultured bacterium | reverse complement strand
GGAGATACAGGATGTCACGCGAACGGATAAAAAAATTCCAGGCCTGGATTAAAAAGGAGAATCTTGACGGGTTTATTGTCAGACGTCATGAATCTATGAGATACCTATGCGGCTTTTCGGGCGGCGATCCGATTGAGCCGGATGGGATTTTAATAATCAGACAAAAAGGCGCCTATTTTATTACCGATTTCAGATATTACGAACAGGCGCGAAAAGAGCTGAAAGGTGCCAAATTGATAAAAGGCAAAAAAGAATCGATTGCGTCTTTAAAAGATGAAACAAAATTTCAGGGTAAAAATCTAAAATACGGATTTGAGTCTGACTATATAACCTGTTATGACAGAAAGAGATTACAGGAGAGTCTCTGCAGTTCAATTCTTATTCCGTTTGACGGCGCGGTTGAGATGTTATCAATTATCAAAGAAAAATCGGAAGTAGAAATGATTCAAAAAGCGGTCGATATTGGCGATGCCGCATTTGAGCGAATACTGGGATATATCAAACCGGGGTTGAGGGAAAATGAAGTTTTGGCGGAACTTGAATATCAAATGATGATGCTCGGTTCGGAAAAACCGGCTTTTGAAGCCATTCTGGCTTCCGGCTACCGGTCGGCTCTGCCGCACGGTTCAGCCTCAAAAAAGAAAATTGCCAAAGGCGATTTTGTTACATTTGATTTTGGCGCCACTTATGGCGGATATGTGTCGGATATGACACGGACGGTTGTTATGGGCAAGGCAACGGCTCGTCAGAAGAAAGTCTATGGGACCGTTAAGCGGGCGCAACTGGCTGGTATCAGGAAAGTTAAGTCGGGTGTGGCGGGAAAAGCTGTTGATGCCGCCGCCAGAAAAATAATTGATAAAGCCGGATATAAGAAATATTTCAAACATGGAACCGGTCACGGAATCGGCCTGTTTGTCCATTCCAAACCAAGTGCCGGTCCTTTAAGCAAGGATATCCTCAAGCGGGGCATGGTGTTAACTGTCGAACCGGGGATTTATTTCCCGGGCTGGGGCGGAGTTCGAATTGAAGATGATGTTTTGGTGACAAATACCGGTTGCCGGGTGCTTAATTCGTCACCCAAAAAACTATTGGAATTGTAATTGATATATATTATCTTTCTAGATTAGGTTAATTGGGAAAGTAAAGGTTTTTTATATGAATGAAAAAGTCATAAAAAAGCTGATTAAAATAGTGGAAGATTCCGAAATTGATCAGCTTGAGGTTTCGCGCTGGGGTAGAAAAATAAAAATTACCCGCCGCATTTCCGGCAGTAACGGCCATTCTGAAGGTTCGACTGTTTTTCAGGTGGCCCCTCCAATGCCGGCGGCAGCGGCACCGCCCCAGGCTGCCCCGGCACCGACAGTGGATTCAGCGCCCCAGTCTGCCGACAAGAATTATATAGAAATTAAGTCGCCGATGGTTGGTACATTCTATGTGGCTCCGGCCCCGGATGCACCGCCTTACGCTAAGGTCGGCGATATAGTCTCGGTCGGTCAGGTGGTTTGCATTATTGAAGCCATGAAGCTGATGAATGAAATAGAAGCTGAGATTTCCGGCTCCGTAGCCAAAATATTAGTCGAGAATACTCAGCCGGTAGAATTTGGGCAGGTTCTGTTCCTGATCGATCCCGCAGGCTAGTAAAATAATCTCGGGGAGGCCGTGATATGAATCTAAAGAAAATGCTCATCGAAATGCTTAACCGGAAGGCATCGGACCTTCATGTTCGGGTGGGAATACGCCCGCATCTGAGGGTTAACGGAGTTCTGGAACAGATAGCTGTTGATCCGTTGACAATAGACGATGTTGAATCTGTTGTCGGGCAACTTCTTAATGAAAAGCAGGTGGAACGATTTCACCACAAGAATGAAATGGATCTGGCCCTGTCAGTGGCCAAACTTGGCCGTTTTCGTATTAATATGTTTCGGCAGAGAGGAACATCAGGTATTGCGATTCGTGCTGTCAATACAATTGTTCCGTCCTTCGATGAATTAAATCTGCCTCCGGTTATTGGCAAACTGGCTAAGGAAAGACGCGGGTTAATTGTTGTCACCGGTACAACAGGTTCCGGTAAAACAACTACACTGGCTTCAATGATTGAGAATATGAATGCCAACCGTGTGGATAATATTCTGACCATTGAAGACCCGATTGAATATATTTATAGAGATAAAAAATCCATTATAACCCAGCGTGAGGTGGGCGCCGATACCGATTCTTTTGCAACGGCGCTGAAACATGCCCTCAGGCAGGATCCCGACATTATTCTTCTGGGTGAGATTCGCGATCTCGACACAATGTCAATTGCTCTAACTGCCGCCGATACCGGGCATTTGGTACTGACGACGCTGCATACATTAAACACCGTTGAAACTCTTTCAAGGATAGTATCATTTTTCCCTCCGCATCAGCATGACCAGATTAGATTGCTTTTGGCCGGGACCTTAAAGGCAGTTATCTGTCAGCGCTTACTTACTCGATGCGATGTCCCCGGTCGTGTTCCGGCAATGGAGGTTCTTGTTTCCACTGCCGCTGTCCGGGATTGTATTATGAATAAAGAAAAAACGGTTGATATTCCGGATCTGATTGAACAGGGCGGGCAGCAATATGGTATGGTTACCTTTGACCAATCAATTATGCGCCTATATCGTTCCGGAATGATATCGTTTGAAGAAGCCATGAATCAGTGCAGTAATCCGGATGACTTTGACCTGCGTGTCAAGGGCATCACCGGTGCCGCGGATCGTTGGGATAAAGAAGAAACTACGGATGTTGATGAAGTAGAAGAAAAAGCGCCGGAAGATATGAAAAAATTCTGATTACACCGGGATTATTAAAAGAAGGTTAATTCATTGTTTGGAAAAATACTAATTGCCAATCGGGGCGAGATTGCCCTGCGGATAATTCGGGCCTGTCGGGAATTGGGTGTCAAGACCGTTGCCGTGTACAGCGAAGCCGATCGTAATTCGTTGCATGTTCGTTTTGCCGATGAGGATGTTTGTATCGGTCCGGCCACGGCAGCCCTAAGCTACCTTGATCCGAAAAGAATTATTGCCGCGGCGGAAATTACCAATGCCGATGCGGTTCATCCCGGATACGGTTTTCTGGCTGAAAATGCCGATTTTGCCGAAATCTGTCGGTCCTGCGATGTTACCTTTATCGGCCCGACCCCGACAATGATTCGCCGGATGGGTGATAAGGGTGTCGCCAAACAGATGATGAGAGATGCCGGGATTCCGGTCATCCCCGGTTCGGAAGGTGTCGTTGACAAGATCGATGAAGCAATTTCGATAGCCTCTGAAGTGGGTTATCCGGTCCTTGTTAAGGCTGTAGCCGGTGGTGGTGGCAAGGGAATGCGTCTTTGCCTTGACGAAGCCGATCTTCGCAAAGGTTTCCAGATGGCCCGCACCGAGGCGGAGTTAGCGTTTGCCAATGGTGATGTCTATATCGAAAAGGTTGTCAAGAATCCGCATCATGTTGAAATTCAATTGATGGGCGATTCTTTTGGTAATATAGTTCATTTTGGCGAACGCGATTGTACTGTCCAGAGAAGACATCAAAAACTTGTTGAAGAAACACCATCACCAATACTAAATTCAGAACTTCGCGGAATAATGGGTCGAACAGCCGTGCGGGGAGCCTCAACCATCAATTATCTTGGTGCCGGGACAATGGAATTTTTGGTCGATAACGAACAAAATTTCTATTTTATGGAAATGAACACGAGAATCCAGGTAGAACATCCCGTATCTGAAATGGCGACCGACTCCGATCTATTGCAGGAGCAGATCCTGATGGCGGCCGGGGAAAAACTGAGTTACAGGCAGGAAGATATTATTCTGAGCTGGCATGCCATAGAGTGTCGTATAAATGCTGAGGATCCCAATAAAGATTTCAGGCCGTGTCCCGGCGAGATAAAGGCAATTCATATTCCCGGTGGAAATGGAATAAGGGTCGATACGGCCGCATATGCAGGTTATGTAATCCCGCCTTTTTATGATTCGATGATAGCAAAACTTCTCGTTCGTGCCAAAACCAGAAAAGATGCCATAAACAAAATGTTGTATGCGCTGGACGAATTTATTATTGAAGGCATCCCAACGACGGTAGATTATCAGAAGAAAATTTTATCACATCCGGATTTTATCTCAGGTAATTTTGACACATCGTTTGTTGAAAAATTAAGCAAAGAAGAAAAACAGATGGGAAAGAAAACGGGATAAACATCTAAATATAGAAAAAGGTAACATTGGAGGTACTTTTGTGAATATTCCTACCGATTTAAAATACACCAAAGAACATGAATGGATAAAAATTGACGGCAATTTGGCCGCCGTCGGCATTACCGATTATGCTCAGGGAGAACTGGGTGATATTGTTTTTGTCGAATTGCCGTCGGTCGGAGATGATGTCAAAGCTGGCGAGTCATTCGGAACAGTTGAAGCGGTCAAGGCCGTTTCTGAGATATTTTCTCCACTCTCGGGAAAGGTGGCCGAGGTTAACGAACTTCTGGAAGACGACCCGATGGTAATTAACAACGATCCGTATGGTGATGGATGGATGATTAAGATTGAGTTTGCCGATTCAGGCGAACTGGAATCGCTGATATCATCCGATGATTATCTTGAATTAATTAAATAGGATTTAATTTTTTAAATATATGCCGTACATTCCCAATACCGATGAAAACCGTCGGGAAATGCTGAATAAAATAGGTTTGCGGGAAATTCAGGATCTCTTTTCGCCGGTTCCGGAAAACCTTAGATTAAAAAAGGCTTTAAATCTGCCAGCAGCTTTATCCGAGATGGAACTTCTGCGGGAAATTGAGCAGATATCGAAACGCAACAATTCCGGTTTGACTATTTTTGCCGGCGGCGGTGTCTATGATCATTTTATCCCTGCTGCTGTGGATACAATCGTTTCTCGGCCGGAATTTATGACCGCTTACACTCCTTATCAAGCTGAAGTTTCACAGGGAACCCTGCAGGCAATATATGAGTTTCAAACCTGCATTTGCCATTTGACCGGAATGGATGTGGCGAATGCCTCGATGTATGACGGCGGTTCGGCCTCGGCCGAGGCGATTATTTTATCGGTGACTAACAGGAAAAGGTCAAAGGTCCTGATTTCGGAAACGGTGAATCCGTTATTCCGGAACGTGATAGATACATATCTAACCGGTAGAGATATTGAGATCGTCTCTGTTCCTCAGAAAAACGGGACAACTGATTTTGATAAATTAGAGAGTAGTATGGATGACAATACCGCCTGCGTTTTATTGTCCCAGCCGAATTATTTTGGGCTTCTTGAGGATGTCGAAGTTGCCGGCGAAATGATTCATAATTCGGGCGGTTTATTGATTACGGCTGTTGACCCTATCTCGGTGGTGCTTCTTAAAACGCCGGGTGACTGGGGGATCGATATTGTTGTCGGTGAGGGACAGCCATTGGGGATACCGTTGAATTTTGGTGGACCATTGCTTGGATTTTTTGCCGTCAAGGAAAAATTAATCAGGAATATTCCCGGACGTCTGGCGGCGCGAACGGTGGATACCGATGGTAATCCCGGCTTTGTTTTAACTTTGCAAACGCGGGAGCAGCATATCCGCCGCAATAAGGCGACTTCCAATATTTGCACCAATCAGGCTCTTTGTGCCACAACCGCTCTGGTTTATATGACTTTATTGGGCAAAGAAGGTCTTCGCCGGGTAGCTTTACTTTCGATGGAAAAAACTCACCGAACCGCTGAGAAAATATTTTCATTGGACGGATTCGCACAATACTTTGATGGCGATTATATTAGAGAAGCAGCAATAAAAACGCCAATTCCAGCCAAAGAGATAATAGATAGATTAATTGAGAAAAATGGTATTCTACCCGGTATTGATGCCGGCAGGTTTTATGATGGCCTGGATGATTGTCTGCTATTGAGCGCCACCGAGAAAAGAACGGATAGCGAAATAATATCTTTGGTTAAGGCTCTGAAGGAAAGCTATTAATGACTTTTTGTCCCAAATGTAATAAGGATTTTGATAGCGATATGCTATTCTGTCCAAGATGCAATCCTGATTTGAGGGAAGGGGACGAAACGGCTTCAGACGGGCTCAATAAAGGCTGGATTGTTATTGGTCATGTTAAGGATCAGACCTCGGCCGATTATGCAAGAGAGACACTGGAATCGTACGATATTCCGGTAGTAGTTTTTTCCGAATCCGGATTTTTTGGGCAGATCGGACTTAATTTGCCATCACCCAGCGGAAAGCATATGGGGATGTTTCAAATTCAGGTGCCTTCTGATATGGTTAGGGATGCCATAAATGTATTAAATATGATTTTTGGTGACAGCTGGGTAAAGCTTATAAAAACCGATACAGACGAATAATAAATAATATGAAATAAATCAGAGTGGAGAAGCAATGAAAAAGCTCAACAAGGTAAACGTATTTTTTCTTTCGTTTTCCCTGGCGGTGATAATACTACTGTCGCTAGGCTGTGGTGGAGAGAAATGCGGCACTACCGTTTCAGGTCCTTCAATTGATTTTGTGATGGGTTATGAAGAGGCGTTCGCCGCGGCCAAGGAAAGAAATCAACCAGTGTTAATTGATTTCTATACTGATTGGTGTAGCTGGTGCAAGGTCCTTGATACTGTTACCTATGTTGACCCGGTTGTCGTCGAGTTATCCAAAACGGTTGTTTTTTCCAAGGTTAATGCTGAGGTTGATACGGCGGCGGCAAAAGCTAATTCAATTCAGGGTTTACCATCCATATTACTTTATGACAGTGACGGTAAGGAAATAGACCGTATCGTTGGTTATCTTCCCGGCCCGGAGTTTGTCGAAACGGTTAATAATTACCTCAAGGGCATAAACACCATTGATTATTATAAGGCTATGGCCGATTCCGCGCCGACACCTGAAATTAATTATTATCTTGCAAATAAATATGATGAACGCGGTATGTATGAGGAAGCCGAAGAATTTTATAACAAGGTTATTAAGAATAATAAAAATAATGAAGGTGAGTACACCTCCGGAGCCATGTTATCCCTGGCCGGTATTTCGCTGAGTCTTGACAAATATGATGAGGCAATAAAAAGATATAAAGAGGCCAAAACCAAATTTACCGACTCAGTCATGGTTAGTGAGGCCGATATTATGATAGCCTACACTTACAGAGAAAAAGGCGATACGACGGCGGCTATACAAGCTTTCGAGGATTTTTTGAAGGCGCATCCCAACAGCCCCGATACCGATTATGCCATCAAGCAGATTGATAAACTTAGGAACCTTCCTCCTCCTGAAGAAGGCGAATAGATAAATATTAAAGTTTTGGTCTTTGGATAATGAACGA
>CBFCZE010000136.1:0-7348 GCA_965602655.1 uncultured bacterium | reverse complement strand
AACCGGCACAGGCTCCGGAAAATTCGAAGAGAGGTCTTACCAGCTGACTGCCCTTAACCGATTCCGGATTGAACAGGGACGTATCTGTTTCCGGTAGAGACAGGAAGAAGTCCCAGTTGGTCGCTTCCTGTTCCCGCAGAGGAATCTGCGGTGACATCTCAATTGCCTTTTTATCGGTTCTCTTACCATCAGTATCTTTTACAAAAGCCGGGCAAGCATGAGTGCAAACTTCGCATCCGGTACAATCTTCCGGTGCGACCTGCAAAGTATATTTCAGACCTTTAAAATTCTTCTGCCTGGCCTCGGCCGATTTGAATTTTTCCGGTGCGTTTTTTAATTCTTTGGGATCGTAGATTTTCATCCTGATTGCGGCATGCGGGCAAACCAGCGAACAAATTCCGCACTGAGTGCAGGTGTTTTCATCCCAGACAGGAATTTCAACGGCGATATTTCTCTTTTCGTACTGAGTGGTGCCAAGCGGGAAAGTTCCATCATCGGGGAAAACCGAAACCGGCAGAGTATCGCCCTTGCCTGAGATGATTGTTGCCGTAACATTCTTGACAAAATCAGGTGCATAATCAGGAACAAGCGGCGGCCTGACAATCTTGCTGGTGGCCTCATTGGGATATTTTACTTCATGCAGATTTTCAAGGGCGCCGTCAACTGCCGCATAGTTCATGTTGACAATCTTTTCGCCCTTTTTGCCATAAGTTTTCTTGATGGCATCTTTGATGGCAGTTATGGCATCATCCCTGGGAAGAATATCACTGATAATAAAAAATGCCGTCTGCATTATCATATTAATACGTGAACCGAGTCCCAGCTTTTTGGCCAGAGCAATACCATCGATAACATAAAACTTCAATTTTTTCTCAATAATTTGCTTTTGTACTTCGACCGGAATCTTATCCCAGACTTCATCGAGACCGTAAGGGCTGTTTAAAAGAAAAGTTCCGCCCACAATGATGCCCCCCAGCATATCATATCTTTCCAAAAACGAAAAGTTATGACAGGCCACAAAGTTGGCCGAGGTAATCAAGTACGGCCGACGAAGTTCCTGTTTTCCGAAACGAACATGGGAAACGGTCACCGCTCCGGCCTTTTTGGAATCGTATACAAAATAACCCTGGGCATTAAAATCGGTGTTTTCGCCAATAATTTTAATTGAGTTCTTATTGGCGCCGACTGTACCGTCCGAACCAAGACCATAGAATAAACCTCGAAATACATTACTGCCTTCGATATCGAAAGTATAATCAACATCCAGGCTGGTGTAGGTTACATCGTCGGTGATACCGACCGTGAAATGATTTTTTGGTTTATCGGTTTTGATATTGTCAAAGACTGCTTTGACCATGGCCGGATTGAATTCTTTGGAACTGAGTCCATAACGACCGCCGACAATAATTGGTGTTTTTTCAAATTGCGCCAGCCCTTCTCTTTGGCCCTCACTGACAGCGGTTTGAATATCGATGTACAACGGTTCGCCAATAGCGCCCGGCTCTTTGGTTCGATCGAGAACGGCAATACTTTTAACGGTTTTCGGAATTGCTTTCAGGAATTGTTCGACTGAGAATGGGCGGTACAGTCTGACCTTAATCATACCGACCTTCTCACCCTGGCCGACCAGATAGTCGACCGTTTCATGTGCTGTCTCGGCTCCGGAACCCATCATAATAATGATTCGTTCGGCGTCGGGAGCACCGATATAATCAAATAAATGGTACGAACGTCCGACAACTTCGGCGAACTTATCCATCGCTTCCTGGATAATCTGCGGTGCCTTAAGATAGTATTTGTTAACCGTTTCACGCGCCTGGAAAAAGACATCCGGGTTCTGCGAGGAGCCTTTTAATGTCGGATGATCAGGATTGAGTGATCTGGCTCGGTGGTCGGCGATTAAATCATCATCAACCATCTGACGCATTTGGTCGTGCGAAATCTCTTCGACCTTTTGTACTTCATGAGAGGTCCTGAAACCATCAAAAAAGTGAACCAGCGGAACTTTTGAGGCCATTGAGCCAACATGCGCCACCGCCGCCAGATCCATAACTTCCTGAATAGAACCGGAAGCCAGAAAACCAAATCCGGTTGAACGGGCCGCCATAACATCCGAATGATCACCAAAAATCGAGAGAGCATGAGTGGCCACACTTCTGGCCGAAACATGAAAAACGGTAGAGGTCATCTCACCGGCAATTTTAAACATGTTCGGAATCATTAGAAGAAGTCCCTGAGATGCGGTAAATGTTGTGGTTAACGAACCGGCGGTGGCTGCACCGTGAATAGCGCCCGAAGCGCCTCCCTCGGACTGCAGTTCAACCACATCAGGAAGAGTACCCCAGATATTATTTATCCCGGCGGCCGAAAATTCATCGGCATACTCGCCCATATTTGATGATGGGGTGATCGGGTAAATTGCGATAACTTCGCTGAAGGCATGCGCCACATACGCCGCGGCATAATTGCCTTCAATAGTTACCATTTTACCGTGACCGGCCTTTTTGCGGGCTGGTGTGGTTTCCTTCATTTTGGGTTTACTTGCCATAATATTGCTAACTCCAGTATTAATTTATCCTTGAAAAAGTTATATTGTCCTTGGTAATGTTATTGATTTTTGCCCCTGATATTTCCCCTTTTTGTCCCTATATGAGACCCGGCATATTTCATCGGCTCCTATGAACAATATCTGAGCTATGCCTTCATTGGCATATATTCTAGCCGGCAGGGGGGTTGTGTTTGAAATTTCAAGAGTAGCATATCCTTCCCACTCCGGCTCAAAAGGTGTGACATTAACAATAATACCGCAGCGGGCATAAGTAGATTTGCCCAGACATATCGTTATGACGTCGCGGGGAATTTTGAAATATTCAACCGTCCGCGCCAGTGCAAATGAATTGGGGGGTACAATAATTGATTTGGCCTTAACATCGATAAACGATTTCGGGCTAAAATCTTTAGGGTCGATAATTGAGGAGTTTACGTTTGTAAATATTTTAAATTCGTCGGATACCCTGATATCATATCCGTATGAGGATAATCCGTAACTTATACCCTTTTTTATCTGCCTGGGGGTAAAGGGACGAATCATATCATATTTTTGAGACATTCGTTTTATCCAGCTATCAGATTTTACACCCACCTTGAAACCTCGTTTGTTTAATTATTATCTATTATCTGCAAGTGAGACAATACGGCAAGGCCTTTTTGAATATATAATAATTTTCGATTAATAATTAAATGGTATTTCCTGATTATTTAATCATATCGTCTATAGTATAGCTTGCAAAGACCTTTTTTAAGCTTTCTTCGGCATCTTGCATAACTACACGAACGGGGCATTTTGACGATTTCCGACATCTTTTTGCATCCGGAATACACATTATTAAATGGTACGGTCCCTGAATAGCCTCAATAACTTCTCCAAATGTAAGCTTTTTCGGTTCTTTTGAAAGTGTGAAACCACCTCTTACCCCTCTATAAGATCTAACAATGTCGCTTTTTGTAAGGTACTGAAATATTTTGGCCAAAAATTTTTCAGGAACATCCTGCGATTCAGCAATTTCAGTGAGCGGTACACGACGATCATTATCCTGTTGGGCGAGGTAGATTACACCTAACAATCCATATGACTCCGCTTTTGTAATCTGCATAATTCACTCCGATTCTGTCTTCAAATTTACAGATCGAATAAAGAAAATTTCTCCTATCTATCTCCAATAATAAAATAAAGAATGCTGCCTAAAAATCAAGAGATAATAGTTATTTTCTTCACAGAGTCTTTAATTTATCTTTTTCCATACATATAATTTGATCCCTGACGTAAAATAACTATATTGTATAGTATTAGCCAGACTGTTTGATATGAGACAATTGACAAATAAAACCACACTGACAGCATATTCTTCCGATGCCTCAATTTACGCCAAAGTTCCAGCTGGAGTAATTCAGGTTTGCTCTGAATCTGATGCGATCAATGCCATTCTGGATGCAAAATATCACAATAATTCAGTTACGCCGCGAGGCGGCGGAACCGGTTTGGCCGGCGGTGCCATTGGAGCCGGGTTTATTCTTGATATGGGCCAATACCGGGATATTTATAAAATTGATTCTGAGGCACAGACAGTTCATACGCAGGTCGGAATTATATATGATGAATTAAATCTGGCCTTAAAAGAATTCGGGCTTTTCCTTCCGCCGGATCCTTCATCGGGCGACTCCTGTCAAATCGGCGGAATGATTGCCAATAATTCTTCGGGGCCAAGGTCGGTCAAGTATGGGCTGACATCGCATTTTGTTGAGGAGTTGGGGATTGTTTCGGCCGGGGGTAAGAAAATTAATTTGAAGAAATTAAGAGTTGGCTCGGATGAATTGAACAATTTTTTTGAAAATCACCCCGAATATGAGAGAGTTTTCAAGCTAATCAAAGATAATTCAGAATTGATAAAAAGCGGATGGCCCAAACTTAAAAAAAATTCAGCAGGATATAATCTAAATCAGGTTGCATGTGAACTTGACAAAGGGATTTTTAATCTTCCGGCTCTGATTGTCGGCTCGGAAGGTACTCTTGCGCTGCATCTTGATGTCAGGCTCAAACTGCTGTCTATTCCAGAAGAAAGATTGACCATAAGAGCATTTTTCAAGAGCCTGGTGTCAGCGGGTGCGGCGGTTGAAGATATTTTGAAACTTGAGCCATCCGGTTTGGAAATAGTCGATGGTTCGACTCTGGATTTAATCGGGCGAGAAAAATTTAATATATCGGATGATACCGCGGCTCTCCTTTTGATTGAATTTGATGAGGATATTGATAAGAAAAAAGATGAATTTGAATCTTTGGCCAACAATTTCAATTTGGCCTCACCGGTAGATTGTGCTACCGATCCTGAGCAGGCGGCTCCGCTCTGGCGGGCACGGAAAGCAATTGTTCCCACTCTTTATAGACATCATCCTAAGAAACGGCCGATTTCTATGGTTGAAGATATTATTGTCCCGCCAGATAAGATTCCAGCTTTTATTAGGTTTACTTCAACTCTTTTTGATTCATATAATCTAACTTATGGTCTCTTTGGTCATATTGGCGATGGTAATCTGCATATCCGGCCGCTTCTTGATATCAATGATCCGAGTGATTTAAAATTGGCTCGTGAAATTTATGAAAAAGTATATGATGAAGTAATCTCTATTGGCGGTTCGACCACCGGTGAGCATGGTGATGGCCGGGTCCGTTCCGGGCTTCTTAAAAAACTTTATGGGGAAGAGACATTTAATATTTTTAGACAGATAAAAGATACCCTTGATCCTCAAAATATTTTTTCGCCTGATTCGAGTTTGGATGTTATCGATTTTACAGAAGATATTGATTATGAGAAACTGAAATCATACTGCGCCGCCTGCGGCAAATGTAATGGATATTGCCCGGCCTATGACATATTTCGCCGCGAAGATTTTTCGCCCCGGGGCTGGCTTCGGATACTGAACCAATCCGACAGTTCCAGAAAAGAAATTGATAAACATTTATCGTTCTGTTTAAACTGCAAGAACTGCACTAAGGTATGTCCAGCCGGGGTTGATATTGCTGACGAGATAATTAAATATCGTTCCGGGAAACCTTCAATGATCTCAAAGACAGCCGCCAAATTTGCCGACAACGAAGCCCTCTTAAATCTTTCGTTAAAAATAGGTGGCGCCGTTATGCCGATATTGAATAGAATTGATGGTTTTCCTGAACCGGCGCAAAAAAGTTTGCGTCAAAGATTTCAAAATAGAATCTCAAAGACCGGCGATATCGCTTTCTTTCATGGCTGTGCCGATAATCTGTTTAAATCAAATGTCGGTGAAGCTGTTTTCAAGGTATTTGATTATCTTGGAATAAATGTCTCTTTACCGGAGCAAAAATGCTGCGGTCTTCCGTATGAAGTGTATGGTTTAAAGGATAATCTAATAAATAAGGCCAAATACAATATTGAACATCTGAGTAATTTTAGTAATGTTATTACCGGCTGCGCCTCATGTCTGCATAGACTCAAGGAGTATGAACGTCTATTTGAAAACGATTCTGAATATGGTTTTAGGGCAAAGGAACTGGCCGGGAAATGTTCTGATATCAGCCAGTATCTAAATAAAGTTGATTTGGATTATTCGTGTTTTTCTTCACTTAAAAATACCAAAGTGACCTATCATAATCCGTGTCATCTCAGAGCCGCCGGACTGCACGATGAGCCGAATAGACTGTTGGCCAAAATTGATGGAATAAAAATCGTCGATCCGATTTATGGCGACCGTTGCTGCGGGCAGGCCGGCTCTTTCGGTTATAATCATCGAAATGAATCAAAACAAATATTCGAAAAGAAAAAGGAAAATTATAATAATATAGATGCGGAATATTTAATGAGTTCATGTCCGTCCTGTCAGATGAAAATAAGGGCCGAAATGGGGGATAAGTTTAAGGTTGTTCACCCGATTGAAATACTTGCCGCCGGACTTGATAAAAGTTAAATTATCTATAAACTTATTTTGAATTGGAATAGTAATATGGGCGAAAATGAAAAAAATGAAAAAAGTAATAAAAATAAAAAAGGCTTGCTAATTGTCTATACCGGTGATGGGAAAGGTAAAACCACCGCCGCGCTCGGTATGACTGTCCGCGCCACCGGGTATGATTGGAAAATAGGTATTTTCCAATTTATCAAGGGTACCTGGAAATATGGTGAACTGGAGGGAATAAAAAAGCTGGCGCCGAATGTTGAACTGGAAGTCATGGGGGCGGGCTTTGTCGGTATTGTCGATGATGACAAACCGATTGAGGAACATCGCCGGGTAGCAAAGGAAGCGGTTGATACGGTAAAGCAGAAAATCTCTTCTAAGGATTATGATTTGATAATACTTGACGAACTCAATGTTGCCGTTTCGCTCGGCCTGGTAACTCAGGATGAGGTGGAATCAATTATCAACCTTAAGCCGGATAGTTTAACTCTGGTGATTACGGGTCGAGGGGCCTCGAAATGGCTTATCGACCAGGCCGATCTTGTTACCGAGATGAAGGAAATTAAACATCCATATCAGAAAGGAATTCCGGCGCAGAAAGGTATCGATTTTTGAAAATTGCCATAACAGGTGCCTCCGGTTTTGTTGGCGGAAATCTTGTTAAAGCATTACTTCAGACGGATCACCAGATTGTTTCATTAGTTCACCGAAAAAAACCGGAATATATTGGCCTCAATAATATTAGATCGCTTGAAATTGATATTCATAATTTTGAGTCCCTCAATGAGGCCTTGAAAGATATTGATATCGTTTTTCATCTGGTCGGAATTATTGTTGAGACAAAATCACAGACTTTTATAAAAAC
>CBFCZE010000135.1:0-7404 GCA_965602655.1 uncultured bacterium | reverse complement strand
AAAAGCGCCTTGGATGGAATACAGCCCCAGTTGAGACAGACGCCGCCGAAATATTCCTTTTCGATAACGGCCGTTTTAACGCCGAGTTGGGCGGCCCGGATGGCGGCCACATACCCACCCGGTCCGGTACCAATAATGATTAATTTATATTTATCAGACATCGGATTACCTCAAAAACAAATTTTATCAGTTTTATGCTAATTATTCGCCAACTTAAAGGTCTTATTTCATTTTTGCAAGAGGTTTAAGCTATTGAAATTAACATTTATTCAATAAACGAATTGAAAAGAAAATTGTCGGGGAAAAAATGGAGCCGAGGGGGTTCGAACCCCTGACCTCTTGACTGCCAGTCAAGCGTTCTCCCAACTGAACTACGGCCCCATAGGCGGAACTAATATATCGTCAATAAAACTTAAGTCAAGCAAATTATTCCGGAGTTTTTAATTACGATTTTTTATACTATTTATCAGATTTTTTATCGGAATCTTTCGTCAGTATCAATCGGCTGGCGGCGGTTTCGCAGTATTGCAGTGAATCCAGCCCGATTAATTTATGCGTCGCTTTTTTTATCCGCTCGGCCGCTTTGGCGATGCCATCGATTTTTTCAATTATATCAGGCGACAGGTCTTTGCTTTTATTCAGTAAAACTTCTGTTATAGCCGTGATTGTCATAAGGGGATTATTTATCTCATGACAAAGAGTCGCAGCCATGGCGGTGGCTATATCTGTGTTATCCTTATCAACAAGCGTGCTTTCTTTGAGCCTTAATAACTTGAGCCTTCTGTTCTTTTTTAATTCGGCCATTTTAGCCTCGGTAATATCATCCGAAACATTTGAAGACTTATCAATTTTTATGGGCGTATTCATTTGATTGTTTTTATCTAATCGAAAGCAAAGTAACCGCTACAATAATCTCTTTTTCGCTACTTTTTGAAAGCTCCATCTGACCGCCCATTGACTCGATTAACAGCCGGGCTATCGGCAATTCATTCTCAAACACGGTCAGTCCCGACAGCGGAATCTCTTTGATTGAGGCAAGAGGTTCAAGAGCATTATTGACATCAAAGCTTTTTTCCAGTTTCCCAAACGATATAATTTGTATTCGACAACTATCATTTTCAGCTGTTACTTTTATTCCTATAGCTGGATTTTCGTCAGATACGGTTTGGCTAATCAAACCGGTAAAAATCGCGTTAAGCGCTTCGGTTATTCTGGTGACATCGGCCACCAAAAATACCTGACCGGAATCATCAAGGGTTATTTTCAGTTCGTTTTTCTTGTTCTGAAAATCTTTTATAGCCCGGATTATAATTTCGGTAATATTAATTTCCGTTGGGTTTTCTTTTCGATTAACTATTTTGCACAATTCCTTAAAACGGCTTATGGTTCGGTATAAGACCTGGCAATTATCCTGGATAGTATCGATATAAAAACGACCGTCATTATTCAGCCGAGGATAAAACTGTCCGGCCATTTTGGCCGCGCATTTATCAATCGGCTCCAGAAATATACCTGCCGTCTCAAGAAACATACCTAATAGTTTATCGATGGTTTTCCGCCCGATAGAATTATCAAATTCAGGGAAAAGAACGATTGTATATTCGGCTAATCCCCCGGAAAGTTCTCTGGTGCATAATATCTTATAAAGATAAAACTTCGTTTTATTGCTTATTACACCAAGGTCGGGAAAAACAATAGGGTTTCCATCCGATAACGATATCTCGAAACCCCCCTCTCCGGAAAGACCAATAAGCTCTGATTTACTTAATTGTTCTGTCAGTTCGGAAATATTGGTACATCCGGCAAGAATATGATTTTTATCCGGAAAATCAGAATATGATGAAAGGATGTTGCCGTCGGTATCAAAACTAATAGCAGTACATCCAAACAATTTTAAAATTTCAAAGAAATTTGTCTGGGATTCTGCAACCTTATCCTCATTTTGAGAATTACCCCTGATATATATCCCAAAAACCGGACCAATATAACCGGCAATTAAAGCAAGTTCGCCTTCCAATTCGCACAATTCATCCTTAACAATGCATCTTAACAGTCCCCAGCATGAATTGTTAAACTTTAATGGATATGAATACTCAGACTCTTTATTATTTATTTTCGGGGAACATGTTTGCTGATTATCGGCTATTGCCTGCAGGTGGTTTTCATCGGTAAGAGACAAATCAACTTGGTTCTTACTTTTTTGTTTTGACGCATCGGCCAGCAATGAAAGCGTCGCGTCGTCATATTTATATATACCGATCTGATTAATGTTCAGATTCTTGATTAATAATTCTGCCAGCTTTTTCCAGTCCGAATTGCGAGCAAAATCCGAAGATAGTTCAAATAGCCGTTTAACGGTCAGACTTGACTCAGCCACATTATCAGAGCCATTGGCAAACCGATTGGATTTTAAAAGTATTATTTGATAATTGGAAGGATTACCGGCGATAAAATTAAGAGAAACTATAGCATTTAACTTTTGTTGCTTTTTGTTGTTATCAATTATTAACAGTTCGATCGCTTCATAGCAAGCATCGAAACGATTTCCATATTGAATAATTTGAACAAGTCCTCTATAAGAATCTTTATCGAGGAACTCTTTTATATTTCGTCCAAAGAGATTTTCCGGTGGAAGGCCCAGCAGTTCTGAAGTAAGATCATCGACATTAACAAATTGACCCTTTAGATCAATTTTAAGGACGGGACAACGCTTTGATTCTTTTGTCGTTTGTTTCCGATCGACAGTTGTGACAGTCATTATAATTATCTTTTAAATACTTTAAATTTTCTTGTCAGCCTTTCTGTTTGGACAACCACAAAATAGACACCCGAAGCAACCTTGGCACCGTTATTGTTCTCGCAATTCCAAATAACGGTTGCGGTTATCTCATTATAATTATCGGTAAAATTGCCCCAAACTTTCTCCCCATTTATTGTATGGATCGATATTTCTACAGGCCGACCATCGTCAGGCCCAATAAATATGGTCAAAGAATCGGAAAATGGATTCGGACCAACCGCAATATTATCCTGCGGGACAATTGATAAGGAAACATCCAGTGTATATGACCCGACTCCAAACTCGGCTTTAACCTGGAAAATTCTGGTTCCAATTTCACTAACGGGAGCCAAATATCGAAGAGTAGCTGTTCGATTGCCATTATCCACAAAAACGGCACCGTCAGGCAAATTATTTGCCGCAAATGTTGGAATAGAATCAGGTAATCCGGTAACTGAAAAAGTAATATCCAGAGAATCACCGGCGGCTATAATAATCGGTTCTACCGAATTAATATATAGAAGCTGCGAGGCCTTAAAAGCATCGGGCAGACCATATCCATATAGACTATCCGGATTATTAAAACGGTCGGCCGATTCAATCAATGCCTGTCGCAGATCAATAGGTGACCAATCGGGATGTGCCTGCAGAAGCAGTACTCCCGCTCCGGCCGCCAGCGGAGCGGAAAATGATGTTCCGCTTAGATGAGTATATCCTCCAGTGTTGGATACCATATAGACTGATACCCCCATCGATACTATGTCTGGTTTTACACGGCCATCATAAGTCGGTCCGGCACTTGATGAAGATGCAATAATGCCATCACTATTAACTGATCCAACGGCGATTACCGAATCACCATCAGCCGGTGGAGTAATATAATGAAATCCCGCGTATCTTTCGTTTCCGGCTGAAGCAAATACCGCAATCCCGCGCGATACCGCCAGGTCGGCGGCAATGGTAATAACGGCCGTATTGCCATCAAGATCAGAATAATCATACCAGTCAAAATATCCCAAAGAGGTTGAAATTATGTCGGCATCCATACTATCGGCCCATTCGGCAGCGGCCACCCAGTTGTCTTCCTCCGCCTGTATCTCGATAGTCGGATCGGCAATTTCGGTTCGGGCAAGCAGATATTCAGCATCATAAGCCGGACCAATTAAATTATCGGGGACAAAACCGGCAATAGCCGAAAGAACCAGCGTGCCATGTTTATTTTCTACCAATGCATTTTCCTCGGATTCATCCTTAGCAATTGGATCATTATCGACAAAGTCATACTGGTCAATCAAATTCAAGTTATTAAAAACGGGGAGACCTAACTCAAATCCGGCATCAAGAAGAGCAATACGAATTCCATCTCCTGTATAACCGAATTGGTGAAGAAGAGGAATATTAGTTAAATCAAGCTGAGTAAAAGAATTGCCGTACCAGTCGATTACCGAGTCAGGTATGACTGTATCCGGTTTAAATGTATCCGGCGTTTCAAGGTCATTCAGTATCTCGATTTTTTCCGGTTTGCGTCGAGCAATGGCAACTGGCTTTATCTCGGTAACAAAAGGCAGATTGGCAATAGATTGAACCGAAAATTTATCGGTAAAAACAGAAACGGCATTCAGCCAGCGGGATTGCCGGACAATTTCCACACCAATATTCCTCAATTGATTCAGATAATCTTGATTTACGGGAATATCATAAAAATCAAACAGTTCATCCGTTTTGGTACGGTTTCTCCGGCGGGAAATTGTTCTTGGAGAAGCTTTTTGCCGAATATTGTCAATGGTATTATTGAAGGTTCGGCTGTCAAATATGCCTTTATCTGTAAAAAAAATCCATACTTTAATTTTTTCCTCAATTGATAAATCCTGCAATTTATCCATAAGCAAAGAATTTATTTTGGGTGATTTGGCGGGAACAACCAATGGTTTCTCAGCGGTAATAGCTGCAACTCCAATAAACAGACAAATTAAAAATGTCAGAAAAAGTGTTTTTTTCATAATACCTTACTCAAAAAATCTTTTGTTCGTTGTCGTCGAGGATTATCGAAAATAGCCGATGGCGGCCCGTCCTCAACAATTTTCCCGTTTTCAATAAATACAACTCTGTCGGCTACCTCGCGGGCAAAACCTATAACATGTGTAGCAATTAACATCGTTTTGCCCTGACTGCCAAGTTTTTTAATAACTTCCAATACTTCGCCCACCATCTCGGGATCCAGAGCCGATGTTACTTCATCAAACAGCATAATCATCGGGTCCATCGCCAGAGCCCGGGCTATTGCCACTCGCTGTTTTTGCCCGCCGGATAGTTGCGCCGGGTAAGCATCGATTTTATCCGAAAGATCGACCAATCCCAGAAGCTCCAGCCCTTTTTGCCGGGATATTTTGGCACTTCTTTTTCTTACAATCCTTTGCGCCAGCATTATATTCTCTATAACGGTCAAATGAGGGAAAAGGTTGAATTGCTGAAAGACCATTCCGACCTCAAGCCGAATTTTATGGACGTTTTTATGCTTTCTATCGACATTTATTCCATCAATTATCACTTCGCCGGAATCGAATGACTCAATAGCATTGAGACATCGCAGAAGCGTCGATTTGCCCGAGCCGGAAGGTCCGATTATAACAACCACCTCCCCTTTTTCAATATCGAGGGTAATACCGTCAAGGGCATGGATATCGCCGAATCTGCAAACCAGATCTTTGACTTTAATGATCATGCCGTTTTACTTCCAAATCCTTTGACCGCATAAAATCGTTCTAAATATTTTACAATTCGGGATAGAGTTAGTGTCATGGCCAGATAAATAAGTGCCACCATTACCCAGGTTTGAAAATCGACAAAATATTGCGAATAATATTCCCGTCCGGCTCTGGTGATTTCCCGCATACCGATAATTGAAACCAGCGACGAATCTTTTAATGAGGCAATAAATTCATTGGCAATCGGCGGGATAACAATTCGAAGCGATTGCGGAATTATCACATGCCTTAAAGTCTGAAAACGGGTCATACCGAGCGCCTGCGCCGCCTCGTGCTGACCGCGAGCGATGGCATTTATTCCGGAGCGGAATATTTCGGCCAGATAGGCCGAATAACATATCCCGACCGCCAGAACCCCGGCGGTAAAACGGTCAAGATTTAAAAATTTGCCCAACCCGAAGTAGATAAAAAATATCTGCACCAAAAGCGGGATTCCTCGGATGACATTGATATATGTTGAAGCAAAATTTGAAATCAATTTAATGCGGGAAATACGCATTACCCCGATAATCAGCCCCAGAACCATCGCCAGCGAAAACGAGCAGATAGTTATGAGAACGGTGACTGGAATAGCTGGAATAAGATATTTTAAAATATCCCAGTGAAGGACAATCTGTTCAGCCAGCCAATTGAGCATAATCCTCCTGTAAAAAAATTAAAGTTAAAACTCTTTTTACCTTAAATCAAGTTTGAATTTCAATTTGAAAGTTGAAATAAGTTCCCAAATCTTTGATTGACTTTGGGAAAATTGCGATGTATGTTTTACTCAAGTTTATATTAAATAATCAAAGAATTTGCCCCCGTGGTGCAACGGATAGCGCGTCGGCCTCCGGAGCCGGAAATCCAAGTTCGATTCTTGGCGGGGGTATTTTAAAATGTATTATCAAAAAAGGAGTTTCTATGAAAGCCTATATTCATAATCTCAATAAAATTACACCGGTAAAATCCATTATCATAATTTTGATTATCTTTTTATTATCATCTTCAACTTTTACAACAGATACATCGGTTCAGCCCTATCTCCTCCTCTTCGCCTTTGATACCGAGGGGGAATTGCTGGCGGAAAAGATGGATATCTCCGTTACCGATACAATTCTGGGGCGGGTTGTTCACTCGGGTAAACTTTCCGGTATCGATATTGTTCTGGCCGAATCGGGTGTTGGGATGACCAATGCATCGATGACAACGCAAAAACTGATTGATATGTATAATCCGAAAGGACTAATTTTTTCCGGTATTGCCGGGGCTATTGACAGTTCGGTGCATATCGGAGATATAGTTATTTGCGACTGCTGGATAACGCATGATTACACATATCATGGTGCCGAAGGGATGCAGCCCCGGGATATTAAGGTTTATTCTCCTTTGGATAAAATAATTATTGAGGCTACAAAATTCTGGACCGATTCAATCCTTCTGGAGTATGCAAAAAATATTAATACAGATGACATAGAATTTAACAAAATCGGCGAGCGCGTTCCCTCTATCACAGTCGGCGGCAATTGTGTCAGCGGAAATAGCTTTATTGATAATGTCGAAAAACGGTTATGGCTTTCGGAAAACTTTGACGCCTTAACGGTTGATATGGAATCGGCGGCGGTGGCTCAGGTGGCTTTTGCTAATGGTGTACCGTTTGCAATTTTCCGCTCGGCTTCCGATCTGGCTGGCGGTTCCGGTTCGGCCACGGCTAGATCGGAGATAGACCAATTTTTTGGCGTGGCGGCTGTCAATTCGGCTCAGGTAGTAATGAAATTTTTGGAGAACATAGAAAAATAATATAAGGAGTCGTTATGGCGGACGGTCAGTTTACAATAAGTGTAGAGCAGGCAGATAAATTTGAGTTTAGGATCAGATTCGATG
>CBFCZE010000134.1:0-7460 GCA_965602655.1 uncultured bacterium | reverse complement strand
GTTATCTGACAATAGTTTTAACTTGACCGTATTATTAAAATTCTTTAGAATAGGCAAAATAGAAGAAAATTACAAATAAGAAATTGTACAAGGAGGAAAAAAATGAAAAGGCTTATTATTCTAATGCTTCTGGCATCGCTGGCCATTCTGTTTATAGGATGTGGCAAGCCACCGCCGCCACCGCCGGAAGAACCGGTAATTACCGAGCCGGAACCCGAACCGGAGCCTGAACCGGAACCGGAACCCGAACCCGAACCGATCATTATTAAGGCATCAGATTTTATGGTTGTTTATTATGATTATGATAAATACAATCTGGTCGATTCAGCTAAAGCGGCGCTCGAAAACAACGCTCAGGTGTTAAAGAATAATCCTTCCGTGATGGTAAAAATCGAGGGGCACTGCGATGAACGCGGCACCGTTGAGTACAACCTTTCACTGGGTGAAAAACGAGCCAAGGCGGCTAAAGATTATATGATAGATCTTGGCGTTGTCGAGAATCGACTCGATATAATAAGCTACGGGAAAGAACGTCCGGTTGATTCCGGCCATAATGAAGCGGCCTGGTCCAAAAACCGCCGGGCGGCCTTTATTGTAACCTCCCAATAACCGTAGATTGATACTATGACAGGTTATAAAAACAAAACAGCCGCCCTTATATTAATGGCGGCTGTTCTAATGTTTGTCGGTTGCGCCATGAAGCGCGATGTTATCCGGGTCGAGGAACGGGTGATGGAAATCCGCTCGCAGCAGCGAGATACGCAACGATCGATTGATCGGATTGATTCATTGATGACCGGCGGCTCTGATGAAACGGTAAAACTACGGGCGGAAATCAAAAGTACTATCAATAGTCTTCTCGAAGAGATGCAAATGATGCGGGCTAACATCAATGATCTACAGGATAAAATCGGTTACCTGGCGGCCAGCGATCAAAAACAGGTGATTGGGATGCGGCCGACTTCCGCTACCGATACAACCGGAACCGAGCCAGCGCCCCCTGGTATCGACTGTCAGGAATTGTACGATGAGTCATTCATCGAAATCAGACGCGGGCAGTATGAAAATGCCATCAAAGGATTCACCGATTATCTCCAGTACTGCGGTACCAAAGATCTGGCCGACAACGCCCGTTTCTGGATCGGTGAGGCCTACTATTCGATGGAAAAATACCCGGAAGCCGTCCGCGAATTCCGACAATTGGAAATCGATTTCTCGACATCCGAGAAACGTCCCGGTGCTCTATATAAAATGGCTCGTTCCTATGAAGAGTTGGGCGAGTTGGATGATGCCAAGGCAACTTTTGAAAAATTGGTCGAAAGTTATCCGGGAACACTCGAAAGTGAGCAGGCCAGGGAGAAACTGAAAGAACTTAAATAGGCAAACATAGTTATGCCGATTATAACACCGGAAATACAAATCAGAACCCCGGCCGGAAAAATGGAAAAAACACCATCCGGTCGGGGTTTTTATCAGCTTGAGGAAGAATCATTATATTTACCGATCGAATATCCGGGCTTTCAGAAAAGATTTTACTCCTATCTCGATTCTGAAACGGTATCGTTTCATCTTGATCGCGCCGGTCGGCTGATATTTATTGAGGTCGACATTCCTCGGCGCCGATGGGATATCAAAGAAAATTTTATCCCGCCGGAAATCGCCAAACCGGCTGAAGTGAGATTTCTGGATTTCAGAAAGATGTTAGTCGAGCCGAAAGTTTTCTGCGATAACAATCGCGACAATCTTCTAATCTTATTCGATAATCAGCCTGCCGAACAAAATATCTATCTGGCCGAAAACCTTATTGCTCAGATGACTTCGTCCGGCTTTTTAACTGCTATCTGGGCGTTCGATTTCACCGATGATATGGCCGGCCGCGAGATCGCCTCATGGCGCCGTTCGATTCATAAGTCCCGTCTCTCTATTTCCCGCAGTACAGAGATTCCAAATGTGATTCAGATGTGATATTAAAAATTCGTCTCCTGTCGTTAATTATGGCGAAGGAGACGATTTTGCCGCTTTATCTATATGTAGATGTCGATGCTTTTTTCGCATCGGTTGAACAGGCAATAAACTCTGCTCTGGTCGGCCGGCCGGTGATGGTCGGCGGCCTCAGGCACGAGCGAGGTGTGATTGCCTGCCCCAGCTATGAAGCGCGGGCACTCGGTGTGCGCACCGGGACATCGCTTTACAAAGCGGCTCAGCTAATTCCCAATGGTATTTTTCTTAAAGGCGATTTTAACCGGTATCAATATTATTCTGAACGTTTATATGATATTCTATATAATTACTCCCCCTCACTTGACAAAATCTCGCAGGATGAAGCCTGCCTTGAAATCGGCGGTATTCTGCGGGATTCTAAGGATGCCAAATCGTTGGGACGAAGATTACAGCAGGAGATTCTGGAAAAATTATCGCTGCCGACATCTATCGGGATTGCACCCGGCAAAGTCGCCGCCAAGATTGCCTCCGAATATAAAAAACCGATGGGGCTGACCGTTCTTACCAAAGAGAATATAAAGCCATTCTTTAAGAACCTGCCAATCAGAGAGATCCCCGGAATCGGGTACAAGACGGAAAAAATCTTTCATGAGATGGGCATCAGAACGGCCGGTCAGTTATCAAAAGTGCCGGAGGAATATCTCAAACAGCTTTTCGGGCTCAATGGCCTCAAAATGTCGGCCTATAGCAGGGGTTTCGATGGCATCCCTCTGCGTGATCATAAGGTGATTCGGTCGGTTAATCGCGAAACCGGATTTGCCGATGATATCTCAAATCACAGGGAACTTTTATCGCATTATTTCTATCTTCTGGAACGGGCCACCGCCAAATTACGGACCCTGTCGAAACAGGCGGCGACGGTTAAGATAAAATTCCGTTATGCTGATTTTCAGACGATTGAGGGAGCCCATCGGCTGACACCCGCGTCAAATGATGAAAACAGAATTTTTCCCAAAATTGAAAAAATGTTCCGGCGCCTTTTTACCCGTCGTGTCGGTATTCGACTGGTCGGAGTCACACTATACAATTTAAAAAGTTACGCCGACAACGAATCATTTATCAATGATCGAGTCGAAAAAGATAAAAGACTTCTTGCGGGGCTGGATTCGGTTCGCCGCCGTACCGGCTTTTTTTCGCTGATGACCGGACGAACATTTTCACTATCCAAACGATACAATCGAGGTGATACGGGTTATGAATTGCGTACTCCCGGTCTTTCGCAGTAGCTTTTCGTTATTATACGGTACTGCCGCACCGGAGGAGATAGTCCAATTTGCCAATCGGTACGGTTACCTGACATTCTTACTGGCCGACAAAAATAATCTTTACGGATGTTACGATGCCTATTACGCCGCTTTGGAAATTGGTGTCAAACCAATAATTGGAGTTGTCTTGTCGACTGAGATCGACGAATTGACTTTAATCTGCCGGAATCATGACGGTTTTAGAAATCTTTCGCAGCTTGTCACCGAGTATCAACTGCACGGTCCGCCGTCCAGTGAAATAATTGACCGCCACAAAAGCGGCATCATATGCCTGACAGACAAAATAGATCATGCCGGGAAATTAAAAACTATCTTTGGCGACAGGTTCTATATCCAAATTGGTTCTAAGCATCCGGCAAGAACATATCGTCTTGCGCAGAAAGCCGAATACCAAACCGCCGCCTGTCCACCGGTTGGTTTTCTTCAGGAGAATGATTTTGAGACACATCGACTGCTTCGCGCTATTGAAGGCGGATACCTTCTTGACAATATTCCGCCCTCTGCAACCGCCGACAAAGAAGAGCATTTGAAGGAAAAACAATGGTACAATAATTTCTACGCCTCATTTCCCGAGGCCATAAAGGGCGCCAGAGAGATTATCGAACAAATAAATTTGATATTCCCTGAAAAGAAAAATATCCTTCCCAATATACATTTAGATGGCAATCATTTTGAGAAACTCAAAATTGATACTATTAAGGGATTAAAAGAGAGGATCGGTGACCCCTCCGGTTTTTATTTTGCGCGGCTGGAGTATGAGTTATCGGTTATCCGGAAAACGGGCTTTGTGGATTATTTCCTGATAGTTGGAGATATTGTTCAATACTGCCGTCGTCAAAATATTGCCGCCGTGGGGCGCGGATCGGCGGCCGGATCGCTGGTATCATACAGTCTTGGGATTACCGAAGTTGACCCGATAAAAGAGAATCTCTATTTCGAACGATTTCTCAATGAGGCTCGAAGCGATTGTCCCGACATTGATCTTGATATTGATTGGCGGTATCGTGATGATGTCCTTGATTATATTTATGAAAAATACGGGCATGAACATGTCGCTATGATGGCGACTTATACTCGTTTTCGATCCCGTCTGGCTGTTCGCGAAACTACCAAGGCGTTCGGACTTTCGCCCGATGAAATAAATCTCCTTACCAAATCTCTGCCGCGAATGATTATGGGAAATCAAATCAGCGAGTTTAGCGCTGTTCCTTCCGAGACAACACAAAAACTCGGACAGAACAGATGCCAAAAAATCCTGCAGATGGCGAAAAAACTGACGGGTCTGCCGCGGCATCTCGGTATCCATGCCGGTGGTATTGTCATTACCCCCAAACCGTTGACCGATTATGTTCCGCTGGAACGGGCGACCAAAGGACTGGTCGTAACTCAGTGCGATATGTATCAGGCTGAAAAAATCGGTTTGGTGAAAATTGATATTCTGGGACAGCGCGGTCTGGCGGTAATAGCCGATTGCTATAAAGAAATCAGAAAAGAAAAGGGTGAAAATTTTCAGGTTCCTGAAAATGACAGGAAAGCATTTCAACTGCTCCGGAGCGGTAAAACTATCGGTGTTTTTCAAATCGAGTCGCCCGGTCTACGCGCCTTACTGAGAGATTTGGTACCAAAATTTTTAAACGATATCACTCTGGCACTGGCGCTGATTCGCCCGGGGGCATCGGAATCGGGTATGAAGAAGACATTCCTCCAAAGATTCCATGGTAAAGAAAAAACTATATACCCGCACCGGAAGCTGGCCGGAATATTAAAAGAAACTTTTGGCGTTTTTATTTATCAGGAGCAGGTAATTCTGGCCGCACAAAAAATAGCCGGTTTTAATCTGCCGGCGTCGGATCTGTTACGTCGGGCTATAACGAAAAAACGAAAAAAACAAGAACAGAAAAAACTGGAAAAACGATTTCTGGATGGGTCAAACAACAATGGAGTAGACAATAAAACTGCGGCTAAAATTCTAAAACAGCTACGGCAGTTTGCTTCTTTTGGGTTCTGCAAGGCGCATGCCGCCACTTATGGCTTTCTTGCTTTACAGTCGGCCTATTTCAAGGCGCATTATCCCGCTATTTTTCAAACCGCCGTCCTGCGCAACGGCGGCGGCTATTACCCCTCGGCCGTTTATGTCGCTGAAGCACGAAGACTCGGTGTCCCGGTTTTTCCGCCTGATTTGAACATTTCGGAAAAACAGGATTCACTGCATGGTTCTCGGATTTATCTGGGGCTGAATCGGGTGCGGGATATTACTCATGAGGTTCTAAATCAAATAGAACAAAACCGGCCGTTTTCCGGTCTGACCGATTTTATCTCGCGCGTAAGGATTTCAGAACACGAAACCGAACAGTTGATCCGCGTCGGTTTCTTTGATTCGCTGGAAACATCGCGAGCAAAACTTTTCTGGATGTACCGCCTCTCGGGACATAAAGGAAAACGCCGCAGAAGCGATCTTTTCGGCGGTAATGTTTTGACCCCGAAAATAAAGGCTTTACCGTTGCTGAAACAATTCAACCGGTATGATATTTTCAAAGCTGAAAAGGATATTTTGAAGCTTTCGGCTTCATTTCATCCCCTGACTCTTTTTACCGATTTTAAGAATACCGATCTGAATAATATTTATAAACAGCCGGATAAGTCCCTGGTATCAATTTCCGGTTGGCGGGCCGATATCAAACGGATTAAAACCAGAAACGGTCGATGGATGGTTTTTCTCACTTTCGAGACTCTCGATGATACTTTTGAGGTAATTCTTTTTCCTGATACTTATATCATATATTCCAATATAATTCGTTCTTTTCGGTATCTTCGAGTTGAGGGGATTCTCAATCGCGAGGAAGGAAACCCAGCGGTTGTGGCCCAAAAAATATCTCCGGCGCCCACCGGCTTGAAAGAGGCTCGATACGTTTAAAGTTGACTTTAAATAAACAGGTCATTTTATTTTGGCTATGACAATTCCCGAAAAAATACAGGAAGAATATAAAAAGCTAGTCGACAAGATAAATTATCACGCCCGGATGTACTACGTTCTCGACAATCCGGAAATATCAGACGCCGAATATGATCGGATATTTGATCGTCTTCTTCAGATTGAGAAAGAATATCCCGACATAGTCACAGCCGATTCACCATCCCGGAGAGTCGGCGGCGAACCGCTCCCCCAGTTTGAGACGGTAACACACAATATCCGAATGCTGTCGCTTCAAAAGGTTACAACTGAGGATGAGTTTATCGAATTCGACGAACGGGTGAAAAAGGGATTAGGTGAATCGGGTGATATCGAATATGTTGTCGAGCCGAAACTTGACGGTCTGGCGGTCGAGCTGGTGTATAAAGAAGGAATGTTCGCGCTCGGCTCAACTCGCGGTGACGGTACCCGCGGCGAAAATATAACTCAAAATCTTAAAACGATTAAGACAATACCGTTGAAGTTAAGCGATGAAGCATCCAAAAAATATCCACTACTTGAGATTCGGGGTGAAGTAATAATCCGCCGTTCTGATTTTGAAAAATTGAACTCAAAAATAGAGATCGAAGACGC
This sequence comes from uncultured bacterium, assembly GCA_965602655.1. Classification (GTDB taxonomy): domain Bacteria; phylum Zixibacteria; class MSB-5A5; order GN15; family PGXB01; genus JAAERC01. The sequence goes on along the minus strand of CBFCZE010000134.1, from coordinate 650 downwards.
TCCCCTCTTTGCCAATCCTCGTAATGCCGCCGCCGGTTCATTGCGCCAGCTTGATTCAAAAATAGCGGCCGACCGACCGCTTAAGTTTATCGCTTATGGAATTTCTGCCGATAATCTTCCGAAATTGGCAAATCAAAATGCCGTGATACAATTTTTAAAAAGCGAAAAGTTCCCGGTTAATGAATATCTGGTTTTGGCCAAAGGCCCTGGAAAAGTATCAAAACATTTTAATAAACTAAACGGCATTCGAGCGAATTTGAATTATGAAATCGACGGTATGGTCATTAAGGTCAATGATTTTGACAATCAAAGAAAACTTGGTGAAATCTCGCGTGCCCCGCGATGGGCGGTGGCCTGGAAGTTCAAAGCGGAAGAAGCCGTAACCCGTATAAATGATGTTGAATTTTCAGTCGGTCGAACTGGAACCGTCACCCCGGTGGCCAAATTGGAGCCGGTTTTTGTCTCCGGCGTAACTGTCTCCAATGCCTCGCTTCACAATGAAGATGAAATAAACGAACTCGATGTAAGGATTGGTGACACGGTTGTTATTCAACGGGCCGGCGATGTTATCCCGGATATAATCAGAGTTATTAAAGAAAAACGGGATGGGACAGAAAAAGAAATATCTTTCCCAAATACCTGTCCGTCGT
>CBFCZE010000133.1:0-7469 GCA_965602655.1 uncultured bacterium | reverse complement strand
GTATGAAGGATGCTGTCGGCAGCATGTCAAAAGATGGGGAGAATATCAGGATATAATTATCTACTCGATACTCAAAAGCGAATATAAGGTCAAAAGTTAGATTGGGGAAGGGAGTCTATAATGAACAATTCTTTACGCTTGATTGCCGGTGTAATATTTGGGGCTGTTATATTTTTAACAGCGCTGTATGTTATACCATCTATCGGTTTTATCTCGGCATTAACTGATAACTCACCGATTGGAAACGGCGATATTACGCAATTTACTTTGCTGGTCATATCTTTGATTCTTGCTTACTACCTGAGTGGGAAAAATTTATCTTCATACGGTTTTAAGATTACCGGTTTTAAATTTATTCTGAAACCGATTCTTATAAGTATTCTTTCTGTTATTCTTTTTTTTATAATGATGAATATTATGATGGCTGTTACGGGTCTTAAGCCGGACGAATTAGGCGGCACCGGATTAAACAAATCAATTCCTAATTTTCTAATAACGGTGGCACTTCTTGCCAGTATTTGTGAGGAAATCTTCTATCGAGGGCTAATCTATGGCTTTCTTGAACCGTTGAAAAAATATCGATTCCGATTTTTTAAATCATACATAAGTCTACCGGTAACCGTCTGCGCTTTGATGTTTGGTCTGGGCCATTTATGTCTTCTCAGTAAAATGAGTTACGTGATTGTTATAAGTATTATAGTTTCGGCAACGTTATTGGGATTCATTGCCGGATATTATCGCGAGAAAACGGGAAGTATTCTTCCCGCTATTGCCGCCCACATAACATTCAATCTTGTTGCTTTCGGTATACCGACGATTATAACGTCGGTAAAATGAAGGGGACCGAAATATCGATCCCCAAAATAATTCATATTATAATTTACATGCTATAATGACGGGCAAACCGGCTCGGGGCCGTCTTTATATATATTGTTTAACAAATAGACAATATCCAGAATATTTATTCTGGTATCGTTATTGACATCGGCCGACTCCATTGGTTGCGGATCAGGACCCGATTTATAAATATGATTTATCAAATAGACGACATCGAGAATATTGATGACCCTGCTAAAATCAGTATCACCGCAAAGAAAAGGAAATTGAATGGTCCCATTGACCGCCTCCGGTTGATAATCGGCAATATCGGAATAAAACATTCTATGGAATGATCCGATATCATTCAAGTCGATTTGAGTCTGCGATGTTTCCATACCGGATAAAATAGTATAATAAGCATTGACTATAACGCCGGTCCCCGGATCCAAAGCGGCCGGGTTTTGCGTAAGCTCAATGGCCATAAAACCGCTGCCGATATCATGAACCTGTTCATGAAATCCTTCGGCTCGGCATCCGGTCGTGGAAATTGAGTCAAACGCAAGCCGTAGATCGCCGGAATATGTTATGGGAATAACTACTTTGGTAAGGGGGATAATATTTCTAATATAAATTGGAATCTCCACAGAATTTCCCAGTTCACCCCGTGCATCGAAAGCAATCACTGAATCTGCGGTAACAAAAATGAAATCGTCTTCTACTGATTGAATCAATTTGCCACCGGAGTTAATTTCGACCGAAACATCGAATATTCCTGGTAATTCATATATATGCGACGGAGATTGAATAAAAGACTGCTGGCCGTCGCCAAAATCCCATCGCCAGCTATCGACCGGAAGTTCTGTTTCACCGGTAAAATTTACCTCGAGAGGAATGGAGCCAAAAGATTCATCGACCGAAACGCTAATCCTATCCGGTTCAATATTTCGAATCAAAAATTCCTCCATCGGGCTGCAGCCGGTCCATGGACAATATAAATCGTCAATCGTGAACCAGGCATTTAATGAACCGCCCCAGCCATAATTAAAATGATATTGCAGAAGCCCGCCGGTATCGCGGTAACCATCGCAGACAATCGAATGACTATATATTCTATACTGCATCGGTCGTCCGGCTTCAATTTCGTCTCTGATTATTTCATACCATCCGGCAACATCGTAGACAGTACGATATTGTATATTAGTATTGCCCTTATATTTGAAGTATGAGGGGAAGACATCCACGGCCGAACTAGTATAGGCTCCGGAACCACATCGGCCATAATCCATATTAAAAGCTACTCCAACTTCATAACAGATTTCGGCCAGGTTAGCCGGATCATTATCCCAAATATATGCATCATAAAAATCGGCCGAGAGTACCTGACCGGGTGTACCTTCGTCGTTGCACGAATTATCGCCATCCCAAAAATACGCTTCTGAACCCTCACCGGTTATTGGCCATTCCCAATATCTTAAAATCTGAGCCGCCGCGGTGGCCACACAACCGACAACGGTCCGGCCGCCGTCGCCCATCGGACAAAGATTATTATAGGGAGAACCCTGATGCCAGGCTGTTGTAAGCAAGGGGCCGCCTTCCGCCCGAGTCTTTCCATCTGAGATATATAAGGAAAGGAAACTTTTCTTATCCAAAAGGTAATTGTCCCAAATCCGGCGATAAATAAAATCCGGATCGGATCTATTATCTTTTGTCGAATATTCCATATTGCCATAATGTTCCTCAAAACGATTTATCCTGTCAAAAAGAACATCGCGTATAAGAAATAATACTCCCCCAGGCTCATCGAAATCAATCCGGCTATTGTCAGAACTGACCATAACCGGCGGCAATTCCTTTAAAATCGGAACAACAACAAAGCCGTTTGGAGAAACCTCATAATAACGAGCCATTAAAATTCCATCCTGCGAAATTTCTCTGGTTTCTGCAATTACTGGATTTTCTGAACCGCCCCAATTTCCATCTGTTTGAATACTCAAGGCCAGCCAATTCCTGCAAACCATATTCATTTCATCAGGTCCAGCCAGTTCGGCATGGAGTTTAGGAGATGAAAAGATAAGTATTGGTATTAAAAGATTAATCAATAAAAGGAAATTTAAATAAAACTTCATCGTCCCGGATTTCTTCATTTTGACTCCACCAATCAATTAAAGTATAAAAAAGCATGTATAATTTTGATCCAAATGAAATATACCAGAAAGACAGTTTTTGTCAAGTAGTAAGGTATCTTCAAACCAGGTGTGGAAGAAATAGATAAAATATGTATTTAAGCTTAAAAAAATATGCAACATTTCTTTCATTTAATATGTCAAATGCCTATATGGGAGGAAATTTGAAAAGCAATTATATCAATCTGATTTGTATCTGTTTCATTCTAATAGCTTTGTGTAGCAAAACCTATGCTGGCTCGGCAGATTTAGCCATAAATAATTGTGGAATCGGTTTTGGTAACTCCAAAAAATTAAACGGTATCAGAATAAATTTAAAAGATCATAATGTTCGACAAATAAATGGTATCAATCTTACATTATGGATTCCCGGAAAAAACAGAGGTCTTATAATAAACGGAGCTGCCATCGGCGTTTATGGACAGTCAGCAAAAACAATTCGAGGAATTTCAATAGGGGGATTCAGCGTCCACGGCGGAGATATCTATGGTTTGGCGCTGAGTGGAGTAGAAATTGATGCTGAAAATATCAACGGTATAGCCCTTGGCGGCATAGGGCTGGGTGCTGGAGATATTAAAGGAATTGCTATTGGCGGCGTTGGAATGGGAGCAGGTGATATAGACGGATTGGCAATAAGCGGCCTAGGTATGGGTATTGGAAATCTCAGAGGTCTGGCCATTGGCGGCCTGGGATTGGGCACCGGCAACGTAGAGGGAATTGCCATATCAGGTTTAGGTTCCGGCCATAATGATTTCACCGGAATCTGTATCAGTGGTCTGGGCATGGGAACCAACAATTTTAAAGGTCTTGGCATAGCCGGATTAGGTTTTGGGTCTACCAATTTTATCGGGCTTGGTATTGCCGGTCTGGGGATGGGTGCTAACAAAATTTCCGGTATGGTAATTGGTGGAATTGGCACCGGAGCCGGACGTATTGGTGGAGTCGCTATAGGCGGCCTGGGTGTGGGGGCGAAGGACTTGAAAGGCTTGGCCATTTCGGCCGGTATTGTAAGGGGACGGAATATCGAGGGTGTCTCAATAGCCGGAATAGGAATTGGCGCCAGGGAACAAAAATGGCTGTCGCTGGCCGGCGGAATTATCGTTGGCGGCAAAATTGATGGAGTCTCGATTGCCGGTTTAGGCATCAAAGGTTTTGATTTAAATGGCCTAAAAATCGCGCCATACTGTCATGCCAAACATCGTATGGTTGGCGTTTCAATAGCATTAATCAATATTGCAGAAAACTTAAAAGGATTACAGATCGGTTTCCTTAATTTTGCCGGAAATAACAAAGCCCCCTTCAAACTAACGCCTCTATTTAATTATCACAAATAAGAAAAATGATTAGACCTAAAAGATAAAAGGAACTCCTTCCCTCACTAAAGGAGTTCCTTTATCCCCACCTCTTAATTACCCTTCACCGCCATATATAAAGAGCAACTAACTTCATAGCCTAATAGTATCAACTTATATACCAATCTTAATTGATTTTTATAAAATGGCCGTAACCTATTGTCATTCAGATAAATAAAAATATAAAAGTATTGTCGGCCAGTTGGCATTCCTCGTATCATAACGCAGGGACTGCGTCGAAATTCAGGTTCATTTTGTTTATGTCAACCAATGTCATTAGTTTTTAACAGGTTACAGGACACATCACCTGCGCCGCGAAAAATAGAATTGACGTCAATCTTACGCTTCCCAGCGCCATATATCCAATGCTATTTTAATTTGCTAAAGCGCTGCAATTGAACCTCTCTAAATATTTTATGCAAAAATTAAATCATAATCGAGACAATAAGTCTGATTTTATTTGACTTGACAACGTATTATTATGTAATAATATGTAAATAATAATCTTGTAAATAACTTAAACCAATGGAGGATGCAACATGCGGCGATTACTTGTTATCTTTGGCTTAATGCTATTTAGCGTTGCGCTGGTGAATGCCCAAACCCCCAAGATCGGTATTGGCGCTTTTGGCGGAATGAACATGCCGATACTACAGGATGATCAGGGTAATGGCACAGTTTTTGGAATCAAAGCAAAAGTGAAAATAATCCCAATTATTCTGCTGGAACCGAATATAACATTCGGCAAATGGGGCGAACCGGATCCGGTGGATGGTGTCGATTTGCCTTCCGGCTCAAAAATCAGCTCATTTGGGATCGATGCCATCCTTGGCGGTTCTCCCGGTGCGGCCGGAATCAAGCCGTTTTTCCTTGCCGGTGCCGGAATATATACTGTCAAAAATGATGATACCGGTTATGATGAAAGCAAACTTGGTTACAGCGCCGGACTTGGAATTGGTATCGGCGTCGGGCCAAAAATGGATATCGATATTAGCGGCAAGGCAATATTCGCACCTCAAGAAGGCGGAGCCAAAAAAGCGGTTTTTATCACTGGTGGATTAACATATTACCTGGCTGGTATGTAAGGAGGTGTTAAAAATGCGTAATCATAAATCTATTTCAATAATAATTGGATTAATTCTACTTTGCCTTGTTTTTGTCGGCTGTAAAGATATTCTAATTTCAGGGACATTTGTTATTGTGAAAACATTCGATTTTACCGCGCAGTCTGGATTCTATTTTTACCAGGTTGACATCACCGATGATCCTGACTGGGATGAACACAAGGAAAAGATCGATTTTGTTGATGCCGTGGGCGTTGAATTTTTTATTACCAGTACAGAGGCTGCCGATGTAACATTTAATGCGTATATTGATCGCTACAGCGGCCTTGGCCCGTTACCGGATGCAATACCAACAGATGCTACCCAAATAATAGAAGATTTTACTGTATCACCGGGCGTAACACATATTACATATAAGGAATCTTTGGGATTCCTTAGAGGATTGGATAGTCTTAAGGCATACTCAAAAGTGGGCATGTTTGATTATTATGGAACCAGTACCGGTAACGATGGTAATACATTTGTTATCGATTCGGGTAAGGTTATTGTAACATTTTCGGCCAGCGAATAGTATAGCCTGATTTTTAGTAATTAAGAGCGGGGTTCGAACGGACCCCGCTTTTTTTAATACTCGTTCCGCAATTATCCGAATAGATTAGTAATTATTATCCAATTGTTTCTTCAATTGAAGTAATTCATCCAATTTCTCATGATATATGCCATGTGGAATTTTAAATCCAGATAGGTTTTCAATACATTTCAAGGTATTCACGGTATCGTTTATTCTAAAATATTGCCATGCAAGCTTGTAGTATGTTAGCCAATGAGTCGAATCTTCGGCAAGTCTCAATTTTAAATAATAAATACTGGAATCATAAATACCCATTTTATCAAAGGTATTTATCAGACCATCAATTATATATTGACTTTTATTATTTATGGAATACCCGTGACGCAGATCTGCCAAGGCCTGTCCGTACTTTCCCTGCTCAAGAAATATTTTTGCCCGATCACCGTAATTATTTGAATAATATCGTCGTAGTTGAATTGATTTATTGATATATTTTAGCGCCGCACCGTAATTTCCCTCCAGATAATTCAGGCGGCCCATAATTCTCTGATACAGCTCATCATATTCATTTGGTTCGATCCGGGACAAAATAGATTTCGCCCCAGGCATATCGCTTCTATTAAGTGCCATTATAACGCTATCGCACATTCGCTGGCGAGGAAAACTACTTTTGTAAATCGCTTTCAAGGAATCGGCTTTTATTGTGTCGTCATGATCCTCAAAATAATTAAATAAAATAAATAGTGAACTCATTGATCTGTTCATATCCAGGGAAACAAAATATTCGGAATATTTGGCAGACGATTCCGCTTGCAGATTGGTAATCAAATATGGAGCAGGAAATAGTATTAATAATACGCTCAATGGTAATAACATCTTTTTAATAACCGGCAATAGGCTCGACCCCGTCATTATTAAAAGCAACAGCGTTATGGCAAATGGAGTAAATGAAAAAAGATCCCAATCGCGCGGCATACCCAATTTGGGATCAACCATAAAAAGAAATGCCAAACAGCCTAAGGAAGCCAGCGTCAAAAACAATCTTTTATTTTCTCTGTATTTTTTTAAGTGATTTTTTCTTAAAATGATTAATAATACTGGTAAAATGGGTGATACCAGTAATATCTCATTTAATATATCCAATAAATGAGGTACTGATAGAAGCGTATATTCAAGTTCCGCATGTCTCGAATTGAATAAATCGACAAACATTAATTGAAAATAAAGATCAGTGACTAATATGTATATAATGGCCGCAATACCTGCGGAACCTGCAATAATAATTATAGACAACATTGAAACAAATCGCCGCCCGTATATTCTTCCTCGATATTCATTAATTGTTAAATATAATACTGCCGGGCAAAACACTAACATTTGCAGATGCAGGATGGTTCCCAAAATAAAAAATGTCCACAATACGGCCAAACCTTTTCCCTTGGCCGCATGATGTAGCCCGCCATACAGCATACCCAGCATA
>CBFCZE010000132.1:0-7501 GCA_965602655.1 uncultured bacterium | reverse complement strand
TTGCATTAAAATCGATTGCGGTTAAATTATATATATAAGAAATTCTAACCGGAATAAGCTGCACTGATAAAAATAAATAATAATCGGATTGCGTCCGATTGAATAAAAAGTAAGATTTTTTTTAACGGAAGTTCGACGGGAGGATTAAATGAAAAAAGTTTTTGCTCTTTTTACTATTTGTCTTATCCTGACAATTTACGGATGCGGCCAGCAGAGCACATCTCCGGTTGTGTCCAAAACCGAACCGGTGGCGCAGGAGATGCCGGCCGAAGTTGAAAAAGTACTCGATTTATACTCCTTTGACAATCAAAATGACAAAAAAGGAATGGCCTTCCCCCTGCCGTTTGATATTATAAATGGCGACACCGATGGTGAATGGGATGTCTATGCCGTTACCTTCCTCTGGGGACAGTTTTTCGGGATTCCCACCAATGTCGCTATACAAACCGACTGGACCGGAGATTTATCGGTCAACGGTGTTGCCGATATAAAAGTTTTTCACAAAATTGATTTTGAGGATGGCCAGGATTATCTGATAGACAACAACGAACCGGCTATATCAGAATGGGTATCCATAACCAATGGTGATTTTGACGGACTAAGCTTTATTGTTTTGGTAAAAAAGAATATAACGTATTTTGCCCCGCTTTATCTGGCTTTCAACACCGAACCTTTCCAGCTTAAGATTCCGATTGAAAAGCTGATATTGTTTAAGGGATTTTATCTGGCCGATAATTCCAACGGTGTTGCCGTTTTTGCCCGTAAGATATGGCACAATCATTGCCCCAGCGGCTTAATGAAAGGCAAGTGGATTAAAGAAGATAATGCCGGACAAAATGGCCGTTTTGAGGGCTTGTGGCTTGAGACTAATTTAAGCGAACCGGCCGGTATTTTTGTCGGCCAATTCTGGACCGATGATGATGGCAACCGTTGGTTGGAAGGCAGCGTTTCCGGTTACATCACCGATCAGGTAATTGCGCATTTGAAAGGTCAGTGGTACTATGATGATCCCTCCCTCTGCCCTGTCTGCGGTTCCGGGCATGGAAAATTCAACGGCCGTTTCGAATTTATGGACAGAGACGGCTGGGGATATTTTGGCGGAACTTTCGGATGGGGCACGACGGTCGATGCTCTAGTGTTGCCGTTAGAGGGTACCTGGAAAAAACGTTGCCCGACAATATCAAGTAACGACACTTGGAATTAATGAAAAGATTATGAAAAAATACCCTGCTTTTAAAATTGAAAGCAGGGTAATTTTTATGGTATTAAAACCAGTAACTGTACAGATAAATCAGAAGAATCATCAATAGAATACCGCAATAAAAACCGAGCATAAAATTGTTTCGCCAGAACGGTTTTTCCCTCTGCTTTTTCAGTATCTGAATTTTTGAACCGCAATGCTTGCAGATAATCGCCCCTCTGGCAATCTCTTCTTTGCAAAAGGGACACCTGCTCGGTTTGTTCTTGTCTGATTCCATAGATATATAAAAGTGAAAAAGAGCCTATAATTGCAATAAAAAAATCAAATATTAAATCTTATCTATCCAAACGAATGAGGCTATTGGCGGAACACCTCCTCTGGCAAAACCAGCGGCAGGGATATTCCTGGATTCCAGAAAGGTTTTAAGATCAAACGGCGGTTTATTTTCCGATCTGCTCCCATAGGCCCCAATTATCAGACGACCATTATTAGAAACGACTCTTGAAGACAATCTATAGATATACTCCTCAAGAAAGTTTTGGGGAACGCAGTCATACAATGAATAAACATACTGGAATTTTTTGAGCGGTTGCCAATCCCAGGCATTGCCAATATAGAAATTGTCCCTGTAGCGGTGAAGACGTTTTCTGGCCAGCTCAATTAATCGGGTACTATAGTCCAAACCATAAGGAGTTAATAAGATTCCTCGCTCCCCGCCCCATTTTATCAGACATTCCAAAAGGTAACCATTGGCACAGCCGACATCCAAAATCTCAGCATCTGTTTCGATTGCCTTCAGGATTGGCTCGCGTTCATTTCTCCAACGCTTTGCCCCGCCGCCAAAACCGGTTTGCCGTATTGGATCGGTCTCCAGCAAATATGATTTTTCAAGAAAATTTAACTTTTTAATAAAGTCGGCCGCAAGCGATCTCTCGGTTATAATTCCACGCAAATTAAATTTCTTCTGTCAGTTTAACCAGTCGTTTATAGGGTATTGCTACCCAGCTTTCGGCCCGAAAGGCGCCGTTGGCCATACTTATCATAGATACTTTGGCCGCCACCTCTTCATTCGGCGCTTCGTAAATATCGATAAAATCAAATGGCCCCAAAAGACCATAATGAGAAATAAAGTTAACCTCCGGACATTTCTCTTTAACCTGATCGAGCCAGGCTCGGCCAATAGTACTTCGCTCTTTTACTCTCGACCCGACTTCCGGGGAAAGCTTTGTCATCAGAACAAATGTCTGCATATTAACCTCCTTGTTATAATATTCAATATATTCTATAAATTTTTTTGCACACCGCCAAAAAGAAATCTCAAGAGTAATATAAAAAAATAACATTAATAGCAGTAATAAAATTATGCGGAAGAAAATGGTATCAGATAAGAAATAAGACATTTTGAAAAAATATTTGAATAAACATGGAAGAAAATCGTCTTTAGGTTGTAATCCCCTCAGAACAAGAAAAAGTAAATTTTAACTTAATGGAGGTGGATTATGCTATCCAAAACCAAACAAATCGTTGTTATCCTAACCATCTTCGCGATCTTAATCCCGATTCTTATCCTCTCTGGAACGACCGGAAAAATCAAGGGTGTCATTACCGATAAAGATACCGGCCAACCGGTTCCGGGCGCCTCAGTGATGCTCGTCGGGACAAATATGGGAGCCATGACTGATTCTGATGGGAAATTTATTATTACTATGGTTAAACCGGGAACATACATCCTGAGAATCACTTCGATAGGATACAATACCGTTGAAATCGACAGTCTTGAGGTAGTTGTCGATGTCACAGCCATACAAAATCTGGAACTGACAAAGGTGACAACCGATTTGGAAAAAGTAATTAGGGTGACAGCTCAAAAAAAGGGTATTGATAAATATGTTCATAGTCCCAAGGTTTTCATTCCAATTGAAAAGGCAATGCTGTTTGACGGGCAAGCCAGTATTATGCCTAAACCGAATGCGGTTTATGAGTTTAATGAATGTCAACCCGGCTATCCCCCCGCTCATGGCGGAACGAATATTGTTAATGGTGAGCCGTTTGACGCTATGTTTTTCAAAAGCTATGGCACCAACCCGTTTGTCGATACCGAGGATGACCGTCTGTCCACCTTTGCCATCGACACCGATGATGCTTCGTTTATAATGGCTCGCTCTTACCTTGAACGGGGCCATCTGCCCCCGGAAGATGCCATTCGGGTTGAGGAGTTTGTTAATCATTTCAATTATGGTTACAAACCGCCGCGCCGAGAGCCGTTTCGTGTTTATCTGGAAGGTGGACTATCGGAGTTTGGGCAGAATTGTCAGCTTCTCAAAATCGGTATTAAGGGCAGACAGATTGACCCCGAAAATAGAAAACCGGCTAATTTGGTATTTGTTATTGATGTCTCCGGTTCAATGGATAGAGAAAATCGGCTGGGACTGGTAAAAAGAGCCTTGCGTCTTCTGGTCAATGAGTTGAATGAATCCGATAATGTCGGAATCGTCGTCTATGGCTCCCGTGGTGAAGTAGTCCTTTGGCCGACCTCAATTCATTTTCGCGAAGAGATTCTTTCCGCAATTGATCGGCTGCATGCATCCGGCAGTACAAATGCCGATGAAGGATTAAGGCTCGGTTATCAAATGGCCAATCGTCATTTTGATGATGAAAAGACTAACCGGATAATTCTCTGCTCTGATGGTGTCGCCAATGTCGGGCTTACCGACGCCGACGATCTGCTGAAACGAATTAAAAAATGTGCCAGGAAAGGAATTACTCTTTCAGCGATAGGCTTTGGAATGGGTAATTACAACGATATCCTGATGGAAAAACTTGGCAACAAAGGTAATGGTTATTATGCCTATGTTGATGACGTCAACGAGGCACGCCGAATTTTTGTGGAAAATTCGACCGGCTCGCTCGAGGTTATTGCCCGTGATGTAAAAATACAGGTCGATTTTAATCCGGAGATTGTCCGCAGTTATCGTCTGCTGGGATACGAAAACCGCGATATTGCCGACAATAAATTCCGCGATGACAGCGAAGACGGTGGTGAGATTGGCTCCGGTCATGAAGTTACCGCTCTTTATGAAATAAAGTTCCACAAGGATGCTGATTGGGGTAATATTGGTGATGTTTATATCCGCTACAAAGACCCGAAATCATTCGAGGTAGATGAAATTCGGGTACCGATAAAACAAAAAATATTTGAAGATAATTTCAGAAATTGTTCCGATCAGTTTAAACTGGCAGCTGTATCGGCCGAATTTGCCGAAATTCTGAAGAAATCTTATTGGGCCAGGGGCTCCCAATTGGACGACTTAAGGTTTATCCTCAAGGAGACCTTCCGCCATACAAGCAATCATGAAGTTATTGAATTGAAACAACTTATATCGATGGCGACTCAATTTCAGGAGCAATTGGCCGAAAGATAGTATATCAAACAAGAGGCAATAACAGGGCGGATTAATACCCGCCCTTTTTTATGAGGTAATTCCTATATCCATATTTAGATTAATAATTGGACAAGAGTAATCCATAATAATATATAAAAATTCTTTCCAAATATCCGATAAATAGTCAGAGAGACAATTATTGACAGCGATGATAAAAAATGTCTAAAATAAATTGAGGGGCATCATTGATCCAGCTTTTCAAAAATAAAATCCACGATATTATTGAGAATAATTTCATTTGGGTAGGAATAGTCGTCAGTGGGTTCTATTGGTTTCTTGATTCAATGATTCATGTCTGGCTTTTAGGCAATGGAACCCTCACGAATCAAATACTCTCTCCATCATCGCATGAAATCTGGACCCGCGTATTGGTTTCGTTTGTATTAATTACTTCGGGCTCCATAGTTCAATCCTATATTTTTAAAAGAAAAAAGGCCGAAGAAAACGTTTTAAAAACAGGCAAAAAATATCAAACATTATTTAATACTGCTAATGACTCGATTTTCTTGATGGAAAAAGAGCGTTTTGTTGATTGCAACGAACGCACCCTTGAACTATTTGGCTGCACCAAGGACCAGATTATTGGACAGCCGCCATATCAATTTTCGCCGGGATATCAACCCGATGGTCAGCCATCAAGAAAAAAAGCAATGGAAAAAATAAACGCTGTACTTGAAGGTGAACCACAATGTTTTGAATGGAAACATTGTCAATACGATGGGACTCTCTTTGATGCGGAAGTTAGTCTCAATAGAATGGATTCACTCGGCAAAATTTACATTCAGGCAATAGTGCGGGATATTACCGATCGCAAAAAAGCCGAAATCGCCCTCAGCCAAAGCGAAGAGCAGTATCGCTCTTTATTTAACAATGCCTATTACCCTATCACCCTTTTTGATACAAATAATAAAATAATGATGATTAACGACATCGGCGCCAAAACACTTGGGGAGCAACCTGAAAACCTTATGGGAAAAACTCTCAAAGATTTATTCCCGTTATATGCCGAGATTATGATTGATAGAAATCAACAGGTTATCAAGACCGGCGAGAGACTTGAATTTGAGGATAAATTGACCATGCCGGACGGTTCAGAAAAATGGTTCTGGTCAAATCTCCAGCCGATTAAAGACGCGGATAGAAAAATCACCTCGATTCTAATAATATCTCATGATATGACTAACAGAAAAAAAGCAGAAAAATCATTAACAGAAAACCAGAGTCTATTAACAGCTATTCTTGAGTCAACCGGCGATGGTATTCTGGTTGTTAACCATATGGGTGAAGTTACGCATACCAATGCCCGTTTTGCCGAACTCTGGAGGATACCGGCACAGTTAATACAATTGAGGGATGACGATAAACTATTGGAATATGTCCTCGAGCAGTTGGTCGATCCTGAGGCATTTCTTGTCAAAATAAAAATACTATACAATTCATCTGAAAGAGATACCGACCGATTATACTTTAAAGATGGGCGTGTCTTCGAAAGGCATTCATTCCCATTGATTCGACATAATGAAATCGCCGGTCGCGTCTGGAATTTCAAAGATATTACCAAAAGCGCTCATAAGGGTAATTTTTCTCAAAAACAGCAATCGGTAGAAAATCCTTAGCTGATTTTATCGGTTAGATATTAATCAGGATATCTTCATCCCAACCTAACTTTATCAAATTTATTTTGTTCATATCGGCCACACCCAGATTATGCTTTGTGTCGGCGAAGGCTATATGATGCGGCGATGGTTTCATCGGTCTCTCCTCGCCAAAATAGGCCAATCGTTTGGCCTTTAAAATTTGTAAGCCGACAGCATCAATGGCGACCGGATCGGTTCCCACCAAAAGACCGTTATATTTCCATGTAAATTCTTTGTCAAAATGATGCGCTCCGATGCCGTGAAATAGCGGAGTCATCATAACTAAAATATTTAATCTTGTTTTATCTCTTATAATTGACAAATTCCAGACAGCAGCCAGATCGGCGCACGAGTTATCATGATAATCCCAGGGTGCCGGGCAAAACATAATATGGTTCTTTAAAAGACCGCCGACGCCGGCCCAGTGATGAGTCCTCATGGGGCGAACATTGACCAGCGCCGTGGCTTTTTTGAAAATACCATTTCCCAAAACTCCCCGGTCATCAATGCCGATATTTTTCTCTTTCACTCCTGCTGACAAAATACCCCTTTTTATACTCTGTTCAACTTCGGGCGGTGTCGGTAAAGGACCCCAGACATTGGTTTTGACACCGACAATATCATCCGGTTTGAACATTGTACTCCATGCCTTAACCGGACTGTCAACATCAAAGAGTGTATTGACGGCCCGATCAATCATTTTTTGAATTATTTCGACATTGCATTTCCCATTGGGGCCAACAGCCGCCTTGTCACGAATAAGTATCACTTTTGTCCCGGTCGGAGCCTTTACCAAATCTTTACTGTCAGCCGAAACGCCCATCGCCAGACCAAGGGCGGCGCAGGAGGCACCTTTAATAAAATCCCGCCTTGTGTAACCTTCCTTTCTGATGGAATTATTATCATTCTTTTTCATAAAATCACCTCCTACTTCAAACTTGCCAAATTCAACTCTAATTGTACCAATAAATCGTCAGCAAACTTATAAGTCGGCGCATCAAATACTATTGCAACATACTCAGACAAATATTGTGCATAAATCCACTTTGATTCTGAAATCATTTGAAAATAAATTGTTTGCCCCGTATCGGCCTCAGGTAAATATGCCTCCAAAAAGTTTTTGAAAGCATTCTTGGATCTAATAGCACTCGGATATTCTATACAAAGCAAATAACAATACGAACTACCATATCTTGCCAGAACAGCATCGGTTTCTTTAT
>CBFCZE010000131.1:0-7509 GCA_965602655.1 uncultured bacterium | reverse complement strand
ATTTAAGATCCAGCATACTCTTTCCCGCTATTGAAAAGTATTATCAAGCAATAACCTCCATTTTTTCTATAACTTATAAATATAATTGATTTGTCTTATTTCTGTCAAGTATTCAAAATTCACCCAAAAACTTATAAAATTAATTATTTAGCCGAATTAGAGCAATAATACTCCTTGCTTTTAAAAAGGAATTTATTATTATAATTATCTGTAAAATTTAGGAGTTTGAAAAGATGTCAAAAGTTTGCGAAATATGCGGGAAAAAGCCGAACTTCGGCAACACGATTTCTCATGCCCATAATCTGATAAAAAGGCGCTGGAACCCAAACCTGCAGACCATCCGGGCCAATATGAATGGCGTCGTTAAAAAGGTGAAGGTTTGCACCTCCTGTCTCAAGGCTGGAAAAGTCATCAAGGCCACCAGCATAAAAACCAAGAAATAATTTTTGTATAGCCCGATTTCCTTCGGGCTATAATTTTGCCCAAAACTTCAAAATTATTTAATACTGAATTGTTGGTACAAACAAGATAGATAACAACAAAAGAGAATTATTATTTCTTCCGACTCGATTTGGCGGAGATTTTTCTTGAATAAGATTTCCTCTTTTTCCTCTTTTTGGCCTTTTCAATTTCCTGTGAGAAGATTTTTTCCAGTGTATAACTCGACGGCGTAAAATCAAGCAAACCTTTTTCGAAAACCTCGTCAATCGTGTCAATAAAAACGAATTCTGTCTCTTTAATGATATCAGCCGGCAGATCTTTGAGGTCCTTTTTGTTTTCTCTGGGAATCATAATTGTCTTAATCCCGGCTCGATAGGCGGCCGATATTTTTTCCTTGATTCCACCAACCGAAAGAACCCGTCCCCGAAGTGTCACCTCGCCGGTCATAGCAATATCATTTCGAATCGGGCGTTCGGCCATTACCGAAGCAATCACCAATGAGACCGTAACACCTGCCGATGGACCATCCTTGGGAATGGCACCGGATGGAAAATGAATATGAATATCAAATTCATTGAAATCGTTATGATCGATACCAAGCACATCGGCTTTGGAATGGACATAACTATGAGCCGCCTGGATAGACTCTTTCATGACTTCGCCCAGAGAACCGGTGGTTATTACCTCACCGCTTCCCTTCATCCGAAGTCCCTCGATAATCATCAAATCGCCGCCGGAACCGGTCCAGGCCAGACCGATACAAACGCCGATCTCTGAGGATTTTTCCGGCATCTCAGGAATATATACGGCCGTCCCAAGAAACTTCTCCACCGTTTTGTCCGTGATAGACAACATCTTATTTGCTTTGCTCGCCTTTTTGCGAGCGACATGACGGCATATCTTTTCCATCTCGCGAGTTAACCCAAGCAGGCCTGCTTCCATCGTATAATTACGAATTATTTTTTTCAGGCCCAATTCTGTGAATTTAACATCACTTCTCTTCAAACCATGTTTGCGCAGGATTTTCGGAATCAGATATTTTCGGGCAATATGGATTTTTTCTTTTTCGATATAACCGGGAAGTTCGACTACCTCGAGGCGATGGTTTAGCACATCCGGAATCTCTTCGGCTGATTTGACCGAACATATAAATATTGCCCGGCTCAGATCAATCGGCAGGCCGATATAACTGTCAAGGAATCTGGAGTTGAATTTCGGATCAATTGCCTCAATCATCGCCATCGGCAAAACGGTGTTGGCTTCCTCTGTCAGCGCTTCAACATCCTCAATTAATATTACCGGATCACTGACGCCGGCATCTTTCAGCGTCCGTATAAATATGCCCGGCATAGCACCCAGATAAGTCCGAGCGGTCCCTTTAATATCAGAGATATCAACCAAGGCACCGGCCGATATCCGGATAAACTTTTTACCTAACGCCTTGGCCATAGCTCTGGCCAGTGAGGCTTTACCGGTTCCGGGCGTCCCCGCCAGACAGAGCGGTGCCCCTTCATCGAGACCCCCATGCAATTTCCTAACGGCAATTCGCTCCAATATCTGCTTTTTGATTTTCTGCGAACCATAATACTCGTCCCCAATATCGGCCTCAACCTGATCAAGATCATATGTCTCGTCACCGCAAACATTCCATGGTATCCCCTGCAGCCAATCAAGATAAAGCTTGGTGGCGCCATACTCGGCCGAGGCGGTTGACAGATGGCTCAAACGGTCAACCTCGATCAGCGCCCGCTCGCGAACCGCGGGTATCAGCCGCTTATTGTTCTTAACTTCCATCTTCAACTGCTGGACGACCCTGTCTTCAATATCAACATCGCCGAGCTGTCTTTTTATTTCATACAACTGTTCGCGAAGGAAATGCTTGCGCCGTTCTTCGATATCTTTTTCCTCAACCGTTTTCTTTATTTCATATGAGATAGTCACCCGCTCAAATTCCGCCTCAAGAAATCTCAGGGTTTTTTCGAGTCGCGGATCAAGACGACATGTCTGAAGAATCTCCTGCTTGGAATTGATGGGAAAATGAAACGAGGCGGCAATCTTGTCGGCGAACTTTCCCGGATTTTCCATATTGAATTTCATCACAAACGGAAGTTCGGCCGAATAGGTCGGCGCGATATTGGTTATCTTTTCGATTATTTTTATTATACTTTCAGACAGGCCGGCTGTTTTATCGGTAGTAATAATTTTCTCATCGACATAGTTTATTTTGGCCCTTAGATATGGCTTCTTTTTGACAATAGTCTTCAGTGCAATCCGTCGAATACCTTCCAGCGAAATAATCTTGGAACCACCCGGTCCGTCGTTTGTCGATATTATTTTCGCTGCTGTTCCGATCTGGCTAAGATTTCCTTTTTCCCGATTATTTCTACTATCGGGTGAATAGGTAACGCCGATAAGCTTGTTTTTACCGGTATTATCTTTTATCAGTGCCAGGTTTTCCGGTCGGCCGACCTGAATTGAGACCGTCTCTCCGGGAAACAGTATCAGTGTGCGAGTTGGCAATATTGGCAGTGTCGGCTCACCGTCGGACGCCAAAAGCCGTATATGTAGTCCTGTCTTTTTTATCATCTTTCTTATCATATCGGTTTCATAGCCCTATTTGTTTAACCAATCGATAAATTCAGATGTTCTAGCTTTTTAACGTTTTCCGGCACCGATAAAAGACTACGGCAATGACTAATTTGCCATACGGGGAGCCAGCTCTCCGACCATCTCCCGCACTTCGAAGTCAGGGTGGTCCATGAGGTTATCAAAATTGACCCTGATTTTCGAGGGATCCAGATCAAGACGGTAATAGCCGAGCCGATTGTTCTCAAAAATCGGCCACGAAAAATTGCCGCTTCGATTCATCTCCTGTTTCAGACGGTAAAGATACCTGGCCTGGTTAAAGCCAATTTCAATATCATCCTTATAAATCCAGCCGTCATTACCTGTCAGCCGCGAATAAGCCAACCGCATTAAATACTTAAACGACTTGCCGGTCAGGTGCACCGGGACACCATCGATTCGAACGAGATACCGTTCCCGCTCGTAACGGCCGTCAAGCTCAATCAGCGACGGTTTAAAGGTTAGCTCCGAGTTTGGCATATTGGCAGCATTAATCTCCCGCTGAACTTCGGGCATACTGGTTCTGTTCATATCTGTTTTCTCCTCCTGTTTAAGATTATCTATTCTATTTTGTATGTTTTCTATCTTTTGACGGGAATGAATAATTTCGGCCAGCTTATCCTTATTAATGTTCATCAAATCCGCCGGTAACAAAATTCCGTTTTCCTCGAATCGTTTATAATTATCACGGTTTAAAAGAGTACCAAAGATATCGTGCATCTGACGCATTCTGTGGCTTATTCCAAACTGGACATTGAAAACATATTCATCCAGAAGCGCCGGAATATTTGATCTGTAATCACCGGCTTCGACCAACCCGCGAATCGAGGCCAACAGCCAGGCGGCCGTCTCGGCCAGATCGCTAACCTGTCCCAGATGAAGCTGGTACCATCGTTCAAGTTTTTCCACCGGTTGACCGTCGGCCCAGTCAAACAAAAGAAAACCCGCCTTTAATACCGCAACAGAATGAAAATCAAGCGGCTCTTTTCCGAGTTCGGTTGGGAAACAGGGTGTTATGTCAGTCATGTAATCGATAAATTTTTGATGGTACAATTTTTCATAGACCCGACCGCGATATTCAAACGATGTTAACCCGGCCCGGACGGTATCAAAATCACCGCCGCCGAGAGCCAGAAGAAGCCAGCCGATCAATGTTTCGGGCGTTCGTTCCTGCAACTGCTTCATATAATAACCGCAGGCATCAATCGAAATACCACTGGCGGCCGTGGCCAATCCGACTGCGGTCGGCAGCATATCTTCTCTTATCAGACCGGGTGATATTAATTCGGAGACAGCGTCCTTTAGATTAATCCGATCAAATATATTCGATTGTCTCGAATAAAGCGTCCCATGTATCACCGACTCGAGGCTG
This sequence comes from uncultured bacterium, assembly GCA_965602655.1. Taxonomy (GTDB): domain Bacteria; phylum Zixibacteria; class MSB-5A5; order GN15; family PGXB01; genus JAAERC01. The sequence continues at coordinate 3,071 of CBFCZE010000131.1, read as the reverse complement.
TTTATATCAACAACCAGGCCGGACGCTATCAAATCAAGAATGATATCCTTGATATTATATTCGCCGAGCGATGATTCGACTTTCTCCCGCAGACTGTTGTCAATATATCCGGACCATAATACTTCGTATTCAAAATCAGATTCGGCCAGCACCATCGCCCGTCCCGGCTGACCGGTTTTGCCGAATCCGAAACGCCCCGCCCGTCCCGAAATATTCTGAAACTCAGCGGTTGTAATCGGAGTTAACTGCGGTTTGCCGCCGAACTCCCCGGAACAGTATTTCATCGTCTCCAGAAAAACCGTTTCGGCCGGAAGATTGACCCCCATCGCCAGCGTTGTTGTCGAAAATATCACCTTGATTTCGCCGCATCGATAACCGTTTTCAGTTGCCTGCCGCTGGCGCGGCGTCAGATCGGCATTATGAAAAGCAACCCCGTGCGCCACCACCTGCTTAAGTGAACGAACCAGATAACTGTTCTCCTCATTATCCAGAGCCGCCAACGTCGTCTTAGCTTCCTTCCAGCCGGAGGCGGCGGCCAGTTTGAAGGCCGCCTGCACCGTATTTCGCCGTGATTTCAAAAAAATAAGTTTACGGCTATTATCTTTTTTCAGAAAATCAATCAACGATTCGGTCAAACCATCGCCATTATTTGCCAGTGGAAATTTCTCCCGCCCCTCAAGACCGCTGTTGAAAGATTTAAAATGAAAATAACCATCGGCCACTATCCCCTGAAGCAGGTCAACCGGTCGGACTGTCTCGCGAATCAATCGGCAGTTCAGCCAGTCGGCCAGTTCCAGCTCATCCTGCAGAACCGCCGAGAGAGCGACAATTCGCGGTGCATATCCGGAATGAATAATTTTGGTCAGAGCCATCTCAAGTGAACCGCCCCGCCGACTATCGCCGATCATCTGCAGTTCATCAACAATCACCAGGCCGATCTGCCGGAGAATATCAAGATTTACCGTCAGAAGACGATTGAATTTCTCATATATTGCCAGTGCAAAATCAAAATTGCCGAATTCAAAATCCAGATCATTTTCGGGATGATCACCGGTTACAATTATTGTCCTGATACCGACATCACGATAGCACTCCTTAAAATGAAGATATTTCTCCTCGGCGATTGATTTCAATGGCAGAAGCATCACCGCCTTGCGGCGTTTCAGAAGTGATCCGATGGCCGCCATCTCACCGCAAAACGATTTGCCCGACGAGGTCGGTGCCGAAATCAAAAGATTGGGCGGTTTTTTATTTTCTTTATCCTGAAGCAGATCCTCGCGGATCGACATTTCCTGAAGCGGCAAAAGATAATCTCCCTGCCGTCTTGTCCAGGCCTCGATAATAATATCAGGGACTCCATACCTTGTTAAATTTTTCAGTCTCACAAAACCTCCACCGGGCGTCCGGCCTCACCCCTTTTTTTAAAATATTATTAAATCAACCCCCATATAAACACGGTGCTCCAATGTTCGTAGTTAATTGATATGTCATTCCTGCGCTCCATTAACGTCATTCCCGCGAAGGCGGGAACCCATCTTCTAAACGTCATTGAGAGGAGTTCACCAACGGTGAACGACGCGGCAATCTCAATGCAGATTATGCGCGCAGCAAATGTCCAAAAATATCTGCCCCAATTTACAAATCGTTTTGAGGAATCAAACATCAACCACACTCCCCATAACCGCAGAGCGGGCATGAAAAACAGTTCCCCAGACGAACCAGCCTTATCTGACAATCGGGACAACTATTGCTGTTTTGCGGAATTGATATAGTTGGCTTTTCAGATATTTGATTACTATCGCCAGCAACCTTCTTTGTCCCGCTATCTAAAAAAATAATTCGATTATCCATGACTTATGTCTCTCTTTGAATTCCTGGTTATATTATCGGCACAATTCCAAAATACTGCACATTTGTGCAGTCGTCAAGTCATTTTTTATTGAAAAATCAAGGTTTGACGGGTAATCACAATATATTGATGAATTATTTTTATATGCCCCAAGATAGAGCCAATTGGATATGGCTATATTGTGGCGAGAATCAAAGATTTGTTGTGACAAGTGGAAATCCACACGAAAAATGGATTGATTTCATAAAATGTTTTTGTATTATGTAAATATCATTTCGCATCGAAAAATCATTTAAGGGACGGACGAACGGTCGGGCAAAAGTGTTGGTGGATATCTGTCCGGAAATCTGTATCAAACCAACATCACAAACAGCTTTTAAATAATTGTAATTAAGGCGAATTATTGCCGGAACAATTTAATATTAAACAGGAGAAAAAGGAGAAGTTATCATGGCTGAAAAACTTCTACAGATTAATTTTAAATTCAGCATTACAAAAGCTGAATATGAAGAGGCGGCATCGTCGCTGGCCGGGGCCTTTGCCGGTGTGGATGGACTTCGCTGGAAAATCTGGATTTTAAACGAAGCGGAAAATGAGGCAGGCGGCATATATTTATTCAATGATGAGGCATCATTACAGGCCTATCTTAATGGACCATTGGCCGAACAGGTTAAAAGCCACCCGGCCTTTAGCGATATGAGCGCCAAACCGTTTGACGTGATGCCGGGACCGACCGCCACCTGTCGCGGCCCGGTATAAGCGAAATTAAACAGTCATTGGGTAGGTCGAAATCCCCTGTGGTTTCGACAATTATTTTCATGCTGTCGGGTCGCCGCACCCGACAGTAGGTCAAATCTCTCGGAGATTTGACATCAAGCCTCGAAGAGGCTTGACCCACATATCTCTACTTCAAAAGAAGCATCTTCTTTGTCTCAACAAAATCACCCGATTCCAAACGATAAAAATATATCCCGCTGGCGGAATTGTGGCTATCCCAGGTGGCAGTATAATTGCCGGCTTCCATCTCTTTGCTGACCAGAGTTTCAACCTTTTGTCCAAGCATGTTATAAACAGATAGATTTACAAATGAAATCCTTGGCAAACTGAAGCTGATATTAGTTGCCGGGTTAAATGGATTGGGGACATTCTGATGTAACGAAAACTCATATGGCAAATATTCATAATTTTCAAATATATCTGTTTGCGTACATCCTGCACCCAA
>CBFCZE010000130.1:0-7550 GCA_965602655.1 uncultured bacterium | reverse complement strand
AATGTGTAAACCATGTCATGATACACATTGTAAAGTATCTCATGATACTATACAGGGGACATCTGCCGCCCACAAACTTGACCATCGCCACTGTTCGGGACTCGTTACCAAATTTCGCGCGACCGGATTTTTATGACAGTATTTTATCTTTTCAATAACGGTTTCGGCGGTTCGGCAATTATGGTCGTAAAACCGTTTTTGCCAAAAGACATTTTGTTTTTTGCCGTCTTTAACAATAGACAACCTATCTAAAACCTTATACCCGTTGGTGCGTCATTGAGCCAATATCTCTTTGGCCGCTAATGATTTTAGTTCACCGATTATCCTGCCTAATTTACAATTATCTGGTGGAAGTAATACCAAATGGACATGATTTGGCATGACAACGTATCCAAAGAGTTTTAAATCATACTTTTGGCGAATGATGTTTAAATATTTGAGAAATATCAGAATCGCATAGTCGGTTCTCAATAAATTATAATTATGATAACAAGATAAAGTCACAAAACGCGCCGTTCCCAAATTATCATAATGTCTCAATTGTGTCATAATTGTATAATTTAATGTTAATCGAAATAATTATCAATGTATTTAATAATACAGGCAATTTCGAGTATTTTTGCATTAGAAAATCCACCGCAAGCGGATGGGCTACCAATTTACTACAATTTAATAATCAGCATGGATTCCCGCCTACGCGGGAATGACGTTAATGAGACTTACATTGACGTGGAAATTTAATCTTGCCTCTTGATAACATTCCCTCTATATTCCCGACATGAATGAACAGCAAATAGGCGATTACAAGATACTCAAAAAGGTGGGCGCCGGCGGGATGGCCCAGGTTTATCTGGGGGTTCATCAGGATGTCCCGAATCTCAAAGTCGTTTTAAAAGTTTTATCGGACCCCCGATTGGTGGAGCGGTTTCGGCAGGAAGCCGACAAGCTGGCCCTTCTGGATGGTCATGCCAATATCTGCCAGATAAAACATTTTTTCAATCATGGCGAAGAGATTGTTATCGCGATGGAATATATCGAGGGGACAACTCTCGATGAGATAATCAAAGGACGCGGCAAACTGGAATTGAGTGAGTCGTTGAAAATTGTCGACGATGTTCTGGCGACACTGGAGTTTGCGCATAAGAAAAAGATTGCTCATCGTGATATAAAACCAAGCAATATCATGATAGACGAGGCGTGCCAGACAAAGATAATCGATTTTGGAATCGCTAAAGCCGAAACCGACCCGGATCTGACTATCGCCGGGGCGGCGGTGGGAACGCCGGCTTATATGGCGCCGGAACAGTTTACGCCTACCGAAAAGACCAATTACGACCAGATAGATATCTATGCGGTCGGGACAACATTATATTATATGCTGACCGGCGAACTGCCGTTTAAGGGTGATAATCAGTTTATTCTGCGTGAGGCGAAACTTTTCTCGGAGCCGACCAAACCGCGTGATATTGATCGTGAGATTCCCAAACAGGTTGAAGATATTATTCTCAAGGCTCTCAAACGTGACCCGGAAGAAAGATATAAAACGGCCACAGAGATGCGGGAAGCTATTGCCACTATTCCCCGCGATGATCAGATTTTGGGTGAAACCGAGTTTGTCGATAAGGGGCGTGGCGACAAATCAAAAGCCGGAAAAAGCCCTTTAATAAAAAAGGTCTCGATCGTAGCTTTTATTCTATTGGTTGTGGTGGCATCGTATCTGACCTTTTTCCCAACCGATGACGAAAAACCGCTGATTGCCCCGGAACTGTTCAGTCCCGGCAATGAAGCGTTGCTTTATACCGGTCTGCCTCAATTTGTCTGGCAGAATACGGCCGATGAGGGCGGAAGTTATATATTGTTATTGTCCGACGATTCCGGCTTTACAAATCCGCAGACAATCTCTGATTTGGCCGATAATCGCTATCGCCCGAATGATTCAATGGCCGATGGCCGGTATTTCTGGCAGGTGCAAACGGTTGACAGGGATAATATTAAAAGCGTGTTTTCCACCTTATTTTCTTTTACAATCGAAACGACTCCGGCTGAAATCCCGCAGGGAGGTCTGGAGCTGACTATTCGACCATCGGGTGATATTTACATTGACGGCGAACTGTATGCGCAAAACCGAAAAAGCGCCGAGTTTTCTCTCGATACCGGCCGCCATGTGATTATGGTCAAAAATAATGGAAGTATCGAAAAAGTTTTGGATGAAACAGTAGCGATTTCGGCCAAGTCCAAAGAAACGCGGCGGTTCAATTTCAGTTTCCCGGATGTGCCGCCGGATATATCGGACGACCAAAAAGAAATCTACGGTCACTTATCGGTTGGCTCCAAACCGGTTAACGGGGCGATGGTGTTTATAAATGATAGACTTCAGGATCACGTGACGCCATTCAGGTTTAAATTAAAGGCGGGAGAATATATTGTCAGGGTCCAAATGCCAGATAATAGCGATATATCCAAAACTGATACGATTAAAATTGTCGCCGACAGCACCAGCAAACTGATATGTGATTTTGATAATTAAACTTGATTTTTATTTCAATAATTTCATAGCTTAACTTGTTAAATATATATATGGCAAGAAGAGTAAAGATGAATAAATTGCGAAAAAAGTATTTATCAAATAAAGTCAAAGGAGATATTATGGACAGGGGAAAATCAAACAGAATTGGCCGGTTGTTATGTTGTCTAGTGGTTTCGGCATTAATACTGACAACTATTCCGGTATTGGCGCAAACCGAAGCAACGGTCGCCGACAAACTGGCCGAGGCGATCAATTTTTACAGCGAGCTGGAATTCGATAAGGGTATTGATGTTGCCTCCGGATTGCTGAAACGGGCCGACGTTACCAAAAAGGATAGTATCGCCATTTATGCCGTGATGAGTATGCTCAGCTACGGCAAAGGTGAGGAGTATCTGACCAAATCGTATGCATTTCTGGAAAAAATGGCCGCGATTGGACCATGCACGATTAATCTGCCGCACGAATTCTGGCCGCAGCAGTTGCGCAATCAGTGGTACAATGTAGCCAGAGAAAAGGGCGCATTGATCTGTCCCGGCGATAAGGACAGTGAAATCCAGACGATTGCGATAATGGAGTTTGATAATTTTTCAGTAGGCGAGTTTCAGGAAAAGTTAGGATTTATCACGAAGGGAATCGCCGATTTCTTTGAGGCCGATTTTGCCAAATTCAGCGATCTGAAAGTGGTCGAGCGCGATAAGGTCGATTTTATTTTAAATGAGATCGAGCTGAGCGAGTCGGGCAAGGTGTCATCATCGACCGCCATTCAGGTCGGAAAACTTTTGGGGGCGCAATTGATGGTATTCGGCAATGTCACTCAGATTGACGGCAAAAAATGCAAGATGCTGGTGAAGGCGGTGAAGGTTGAGACATCGGAGATAATCGCCACCGTCGAAAAAGAAGGCAAGCCCGATTATTTCAAGATGGAAAAGGAGCTGGTTAAGGAACTGGCCGAAAAACTGGATATGACTTTAACCGATGAAACCAGCTCCATGCTCGATGCCGGCGGAACCGAATCGTTTGATGCCGCGACGCTGTATTCGAAGGGTCTGCATTATATGGATAAGTATGATTATAAGAAGGCGTACGATTTCTTCAAGCTGGCGTATGAGAAGGATAACAGTTTCATCGAAGCCAAACAGAAGATGGAAATCTATCGCCCGCTGGCAACATCATAAAACGATCGTTGGCTAAGGGATAAATTAAACAGAGGCTTATATGATAAAAATATATTTCATTTTCCTTTTGGTCCTATTGGCTTTTTTGGCTCTTTTGGCTGGTTGCGCGCCAAACCTATATACCCAGGGACGCGGGATGGCGGAGCGTGGTGAATACGGCCGGGCGGTCGATTTGTACCGTGAGGAAATACGAAATAACCCGAAATCGGCCGAGGCCTGGCGCGAACTGGGCGTTGCTCTCTATAAACAGGGCGAGCTGGCCAAAGCCGAGGATGCGCTCAAGCAGGCCAATGAAATCAAGCCGAATGCACGCGCCCATCTGTATCTCGGGCTAATTTACGAAAAGCGGGAGATGTATGATAAGGCGCTTGATGCTTATCGGGTTTCGCTGAGTCTAAAACCGAAGCGATCTGTCAGGGATCAGATTACGGCCCGGTTTGATTACCTGATTTCCCAAAAAATGAAAGTCGAGGTTTCACTGGCGATAAAGCAGGAAGCTGATATTAATGTCGATACCATTCCGAAAAATAGTATCGGTGTGATCGATTTTGATAATAGTCAGCTAACGCCTGAGATGGCGCCATTGAGCAAAGGTCTGGCCGAGATGACGGCTATTGATCTGTCAAAAGTAAGCTCGCTAAAGGTGGTTGACAGGCTAAAAATTGACGCCATATTGGGTGAGCTTAATCTAAGCGGTTCCCAATTTTCTGATCCCCGGGTCGGCCCCAGACTCGGTAAACTGATGGGAAGTCGGCAGATTGTATCAGGGGTACTGACCGGTCTTGGCGATGAAAATATTCGACTGGATGGCGCAATTGTGAACACTACGGCCGGTACCTCAAATGCAACCGAATCGAGTCAGGGTGAGTTGGCGAAGTTTTTTCAAATACAAAAAGAGTTTGTCTTCAACATTATTGACAGTCTCGGAATTGATTTGACCATTGAGGAACGTAATGCCATTCAAGAAGTGCCGACCGAGTCGTTTCTGGCGTTTATGGCCTATTCCAAGGGATTGGAATTCCGGAGTATGGGAATGTATCAGGAGGCGGCCGGTGAGTTTAACGATGCGGTAGAACTTGATGGTAGTTTCAGCGCGGCCAGACAACAGAACCAGTCGGCGTCGCGGATGTCGGCGACTATTTCGGGCGGAGCCGGATCGTTTGAACAGCTTGAAGGATTGGTGGCAGGTTTGGGCGAGGGAGCCTCAGGCACACTCGAAGGTTTTCAATCATCTATATTATCGGCTTATGGATATGTCAGCGGTATTGATTTTATGAATATGTTCAACAATCGATTTGATTTACTCCCGATTAATAAATTTGGAGTAGTTGTGATACAGGGGGATTTAGATGCGGAACATTAAAATATCTGTATTGCTGATTATTGGATCACTAATTTCAGTCTCGTCAGGTTTTGGTCAGATCGTTTATGATCAACCATCATCAGGCGGCGGCCGAATGATTTATAATCATTGGTCGATTGAGGATTCCAGCGGAACCAAAACGTTGAATCAATTTGTAATTCCGGTTTATGGTTTTATTCCGCTGGAGGATAATGCTGAGGTTCGCTTTTCAGTTGCATCTATTTCCAGTAAGCTGGATAGTATGGGAACTGAATACAAGCTGTCCGGTTTGGGTGATGTCAGGATCCAGTTTAATAAATCACTTTCTGATGACAGATTGCTTTTAAGTATGGGGCTGAATCTGCCAATTGGGAAAAAGAAATTAGATATTACTGATGAATGGCCAGTGATGGAATTTCTGTCTAAAGATTATCTTAATGTGCCGGTCCGGAGGTATGGCGAAGGATTGGGAATCAATTTATTAGCCGGAACTGCTACTCAGGTTGGTCAGATACAACTTGGGGGGTCGATATCATATAATTATACCGGTCCTTATACGGCCTATAAGACCATGGGAGGCTTTGAAACCTTCTGGGACAGTGATGATTACAATCCGGGAAATATGTTCTCTGTTTCGGCCGGATTGGACGGCCCTTATAATAATTGGAAAATATCAAGCAGGTTATCGTTTTCCACTTATGGCACTGATTTAATGAATGAAAAGAAAATATTGAAAGCCGGTAACCAGTTGACGATTCAGCTTGGGGCGGCAACTGAAACTGAATCTTATCAGTTCAGATCGAATATTAATTATATCATCCGTGGACGCAGCACGGAATACGACTCGACCGCTGCAATACTTAATCAGCTGAAAAACTATGGTGATGAATTTTCATGGAACAGTTCGGTTTCATTTGCACCGGCGGAAAGTTATTATGTTGTCCCATCGCTTGAGCTAAAATTTATTGGCGCCAATGAATATGAATTTGAGAAGTCGTTTTTGTTTGGAATTGGCAGCGAGTTTGGGCGACGGTTCAACGAGGATATTGATGCCAGTGTTGGATTTAAATATTATACCGGGTCGGCTGACGGCGGCGATATTGATCTGAAAGGATTTCAAATATCGTTGGGCGTAGCGGCCGTTTTTAGATAAGGGGTGAGATTATGTTAAATAAAAATATATTCAACATTTTGGCGACCTTTTGTCTAATTGGATTGGTTATATTCGGACTACACAGTTGTTCAAAAAAAATTGTCAACGAAGGTGCCAATAGCAATGTCGCCATTTCAATAAGTACCAAAGCATCCGGTATAGAAATGTCAGAATTGGCAGAGGTTTTTATCCTGACAATAGAAGCTGAGGATTTTCCCATACCAATAATAATTCCTTTAACGCTGGAAGGATCGTTTTTGGTTGGTCAGGTGATTGTTCCTGTCGGAGTCGGTCGACATTTTACAGCCAGTGCTTATGATGCACTGATAGGGGGGACCTTGATTTATCAGGGTGACGCTTATGCCGACGTTGTTTTTGATAGTACAGTCACGGTTCTAATTGACTTGTATCCGGTTGTACCGTTATTGAAAGTTATTCCGAAAATAAATTCCGAAAGGATAAGTTCTATTGCGATGGGCGAATCATTTGTGGCGGATGTGTATGCCTATAATATTCCCGAGGTGCGATATATAAGCTTTGACCTTGGCTTCCTGACCAATAATTTCCTTCTTAATTTTTTATATATTTCACTGGGAACAGATCTTCCGGGGGATAGTCGGTTATCGTATGAAGGCGGGAATGCATCTGTAACGATCTGGCTTAACCGACCCAATTTGGCCGGACCCTTAGTGGATGCTCAGGGTAATGCCCATCTGCTGACATTCTATTTCAGCAGTTATTACAGTGAAATGATTGATTATGATACGGCCTCACTGGAAATTACGCCGATTAGTCTTGACAGAGGTTCGGGAGATGCTTCTGATCCTTTCCCGCTTGAAAGCCTCTATCTGGAGCCGTCCATTGTTGAAATTTATAAGGTAAGCGATTCCTAAAATGATTGTCGTATATAAAGTTGGGAAAAATAGTGTTTAGTTTTCCATAATTTGGCTCATTTTGGGCCAATCCAATATGCATTTGAAGGCAGGATAAGGGCAATTTATTGCGTTTTATCCTGCCATCTTTTTTTTGTGAAATAAAATAGATCCAGGCTATTTTTATCGAGATTTCAATTCCTGATATATTTACAAAATTATTCATAACTGCTTGTGTTTTGGCTTGTTTCGTCCGGTTTTTTTAATAAATTGATAAAAGCTACTTTGGCGAAGGAATGCCAGAATTTTCATGGAAAGAATATCTTTAAGGAATTTCAATATCGGCATAATTATTGCGCAAAGCTGCTTGGAGCAAAAATATAAATGTCTGCTTTCTGAAAAAAAGCGGTGTAACTAATTAATAGGAAGTTAGAGTACTTATGTTCAAATTTACCAGACACTTAAGCTGTTGTTTGCTGGG
>CBFCZE010000129.1:0-7564 GCA_965602655.1 uncultured bacterium | reverse complement strand
ACTATTATTTTACGCTAATTTAAAAAAATATGTTTTGGGCGCCCGGAAATTTATTAGGCATAATTGTTTATTAAACTTTTTGTTCCATCCGGACAATTTTATATTTAAAATAAATATACCAATAATCTAACGGAGATTTAAATTGAGCAATCCAGCGTATAAACTGCATAATATTTCATTGGTAGCGGACTTGCATTGAGATACTGTTTTGCAGATGAAAAGAGGGTATGACATTTCCAGGCGGAACGGCGATTATCATATTGACATTCCCAGACTCAGGAAAGGCGGGGTTAATTTACAGGTTTTTGCCAGCCTGGCCAATCCCCACATTGAGGGGAAATCAGAGTATGAAATAGTGAATGAATATATTGATTGTCTGAAAACGGAAATAGCAAAAAACAGCGGTAAAGTATCTCTTTGTATGACGGCAGATGAGGCGATTCAAACCAAAAAAGATAATAAAATTGGGGCCGTTCTGGCTATTGAAGGCGGCACAGTGCTTGGAAGCGATCCCAAAAATCTTGAGTATTTTTATAACAAAGGTGTCAGGCTGTTGACATTGATTCATGAGCAATCGACCGACTGGTCTGTTTCCTGGTCAGATAAAAATCCCGCTTTTCAAGGCATAACTGATCCTGGACGGGAAATCATTGGCGAGATGAACAGACTGGGGATGATAATTGATATATCCCACTGCGCAGCTTCATCGGCAAATGAGGCTATCGAGGCGAGTAAATTTCCGGTTGTCGCTTCTCATTCCTGCGCCGCCTCAATATGCCCCAGCGGTCGGAATTTGACCGATGAACAGATAAAAGCGATTGCCGCGAAGGGCGGAGTCATTGGTGTCACTTTTGTCAATTTCATTTTATCTCCGGAATTAAATGGACAATCGAATGATTTGAGAGAAAAGTATCCGGTCGAGATAAAAAGGATTTCGGAACTGTTTGTTTCAACGATGCCGGAAAAAATATTGCAGGAAAAGCTAAAAAAAATTAGCTCGTTTATAGAAGAATATGAATCATCCTTAAATCACCTTAGACCAACCGTAAAAACTGTCGTCGATCATATTGAGCATATAATAAATCAAGGAGGAATTGATTGTGTCGCTATCGGCTCTGATTTTGACGGGATGTCGATGCCGCCAATCGGTCTTGAGGATTGTTCCGGGATGCCCAACATTACAAAGGAACTGCTTTTGCGCAATTACGGCGAGAATGACATAGAGAAAATTTTGGGTGGCAACTTCATGCGGATTTTCAAAGAGGTCTGCGGGTGAGAGCTAAATTTAATTTGGCGCCTCTTCCCTATTTTTTTTAATTCTTCTTCCCATTTTGCTTTTTTTGCGTTTTTGACCAGCTATCGCGCAGGCCAACTGTTCGATTGAATACTATCTTTTCAGACTTGGAATCTTTTGAGTCAACGTAAAAATACCCCTGTCTCATGAATTGATAAAATTCGCCCGCTTTAGCCTCAGTCAGCGAAGGTTCCAGTTTGCAAAATTTTAATGTCTGCAACGAATCTTTATTCAAGTTGGATATAAAATCTTCATCCTCCAGCGGATTTTCTTTAACAAACAGACGATCATATAAACGAATTTCGGCATCAATGGCATGTTCCACTGAAATCCAATGCAGGGTACCCTTGACCTTTCGTCCATCCGGTGAGGCCCCGCCTCTTGAGGCCGGATCATAGGTGCAATGAAGCTCGACAATCTCACCCCGTTCATTTTTTATGACTTCATTGCAGGTTATGAAATAGGCATGTTTGAGCCGGATTTCGCGCCCGGGCGCCAGACGGAAGAATTTCTTTGGAGGATTTTCCATAAAGTCGCTACGTTCTATATATATCTCGCGCGAGAACGGCACTTTTCTGATGCCGGCCGATTCATCTTCAGGATTGTTAATCGCCTCCAGCTCTTCGGTTTCATTTTCAGGATAATTATTTATCACGACTTTAAGCGGATCGAGAACGGCCATAACTCTTTTGGCTCGAAAGTTTAAATCCTCGCGCAGGCAATGTTCCAGAAGCGCCACATCAACAATACTTTCCCGTTTTGCGACGCCTATTCTTTCGCAGAAATTTCTGATTGATTCGGGTGTGAATCCCCGGCGGCGCAGACCGGACAGAGTCGGCATACGGGGATCATCCCAGCCGGAGACAAGGTTTTTTTCAACCAGTTCACGGAGCTTTCGTTTGCTTAAAACGGTATAGCTGATATTAAGACGGGCGAATTCAATCTGCTGGGGATGGTGGATATCAAGCTGGGCAATAAACCAATCGTATAAAGGTCGATGATCCTCAAAACTTATATCACAGAGAGAATGGGTTATTCCTTCAATGGAGTCGGACTGCCCGTGCGCCCAGTCATACATCGGGTAGATACACCACTTATCGCCGGTGCGGTGATGAGCGGCGCGAAGAATACGATAAATTACCGGATCGCGCATGTTCAGGTTGGGTGCGGCCATATCTATTTTGGTTCGCAAAACCTTTGCTCCATCCTCAAATTCTCCGGAGCGCATCTTTTCAAAAAGATCAAGATTTTCTTCAACGGAGCGATTACGATTGGGACTCTCTTTGCCCGGTTCGGTCAGGGTGCCACGGTATTCTCGTATCTGCTCGGCGTTTAAATCATCAACATACGCTTTACCGTCGTTTATTAATTTTATGGCAAATTTGTATAACTTATCGAAATAGTCGGAGGCGAAAAAGAGCCGGTCGTCCCAATCCCATCCGAGCCAGCGAATATCTTCCTTGATAGATTCGACATATTCAACCTCTTCCCTGCTCGGATTGGTGTCGTCAAATCGCAGATTACATTTTCCGTTAAACTGGGCCGCGACGCCGAAATTAAGGCAGATCGATTTGGCATGGCCGATATGCAGATAGCCGTTCGGTTCCGGCGGAAAACGAGTGTGGACATGGCTGTCGTTTTTGCCGTTTTTTACGTCTTCGGTTATAATATCTCGAATAAAATCAGAAGTTATATTTTCAATTTCACTCATATCAATTTGTCCAATTTTAAGAGTTTCAATATCGGAAAATTTATTAATTTTATAACGGTTCGCAAAGATAAATATTTGAGTGGATTTATTTCAATTTAATTTTTTCAAAGGTCTCCACTTTATCATTTTCATAGGTGGCAGCATCAATACTAATGATGTAGCCTTTTACGCTGAAACTATCCCGGTTTAATTCATCAACGATATTTTGGCATCTTTCTTTACCCTTCAGACATCCGATAGTAATATGAGGATCAAATGGATATTCGGTACTCAGTTCCGATGCAAGTACATCTGTATATAGAATATCATGAAGCTCGGTTATCTCTTTTTTCCCTTTTTCAGGGATAAGAAATATAAACCATTTCCCATTAAACGGTTTTTGGGATAATTTAAATCGGTTTAGCTCAATCTCAAATTTAGTATAGGTTTGAATTTTGGGTTTTATAAAAAATAGAAACTCGTCCTGTTTTAATTTTTCAGTTGGAAAGACAAAGGTAATATGGGCATCCAGAAGTTTATAACCATCCGGATCATATTTTCCCCTAAGTAATTGAATCCATTCAAAATCTTTTCGGGGAATATCCGCATAACTTATAGCAATTAAGGACATAATGTTTTATTGTGAAAGTCCCATCTTTTTTAACAGGGCAATATATCTTGGGTCGGTTTTATATTTATCATACTCCGGAGTAATCTTTACTAAAGTCAAAAAGAAATCATGTTTTTTATATGCCCTGTCCAGCCATTCAAAGGTCTTGTCGCTAGCACCAATTGCGGCGTAAATTCTTGATATGCCGGAAGGTGGAACAGTGTACCCATCTGGATTTTTTTCAATATTTTCAAGAAAACTCATTACTTTTTCTATTTGGCCCATTTTGGCACACATTAAATAAAAAAAGCTGTCACCCCAAAAAGAGGACCGTATTGATTCGCGATTTAATTCTTCTTCTGCCTCGGAATACATTTCTTTGGCCAGATATGAAAAGCCCAGATGAACCTGGCTATAAATATCAGCCGAATCGAGTTTGATTGCCTTTTTTAGTTGCTCAATTGCTTTATCATACTGCCGGTTATAATAATAATTTATTCCTGAACTGCGCAATATAAATGCGGCATTTGGAGCCAATTCGATTGCATGTTCAAGCATCTGACTGGATTCATCAAAACGTGCTTGCCGCAAAAGAAGAAAGCCATACCAACCATAAGTACCTGCTCTATTTGGGTCAATTTCAATTGCGCGCTTATAAATTTCTTCCGCCCCGGACCAATCCCAATATTCAGCTTTTTTATTCGCAAGATTAATGTGAATTACTATTGATAAAGGATTTAATTCATACGCGATTTCAATTTCTTTCAAGGCTTCATCAGGTCTATTCATTGCATCCAACGCCAATGAATACCACTGATGAGCAGTCGCATAGCCGGGGTTTAATTCAATTGCCCTCAGAAATTCCTTTTCGGCACTTTCATATTCCTCTTCGTTGCTATAAACTTGTCCAAGCGAGGCATGAGCTTCGGCAAGATTATCGTCAAGAGTCAATGCTCTTTTTGCCGCTTCTTTTGCGATTGGGATATTTTCTTCATCCAGATATAATCCACTATAGCCAGGTAAAACTGAATAGGCATCGGCCAGACCGGAATAGGCCAAGGCAAAATTCGAATCCAGATTTATCGCCTTTTCAAAATACTCAATAGCCTTAAGAAGAGATTCTTCCGTTCGTCTGTTCCAGAAAAAACGCCCCCGCAAATAAAAATCGTAGGCTTCAAGATTTTCGGTATAGTGTTTGGCAAACGATGTTTGATCGTCGCTTAAAAGTGTAATTTTCATAGCCTCCATAATCTCGCGGGAAATTTCATCCTGTATGGCGAAGATACTTTCCAGTTCTTTATCAAAAGTCTGTGCCCAGAGGTGGGCATCATCGGCCACATTGATTAGCTGGGTGGTAACTCTGACCCTTCCTCCCTCTTTCTGAATGCTTCCTTCAAGAATAGTGGCGACATTTAATTCTTGTCCGATTTCTTTTAGATTTCGTTCGGGATTTTTATAGCGCATCACCGAGCTCATCGAGATAATTTTTAAATCTTTGAGCTGGCTGAGTTTTCCAATTATCACATCGGTCATGCCATCGCAGAAATACTCCTGGTCTTTTTGTCGGCTAAAATCTCTAAATGGCAATACTGCGATAGAATTTTGCCATCTTGATTCAGTTATCATTTCGGTTTGTAACGATTTTGATTCCCTGCTTAGATTATAAATAAAATAACCGCCAACGATAATAACGGCAAAAATAAGGCCAAAGGCGACTATCAGCGGAGCTTTTAGACGATTTCCAATTGGCCTTATTTCTGGTTTTGAGTCAGCTATAAGTTTTTGTAAATCAACAATAATATCTTCAATATGCTGATACCGATTATCCGGATTTTTTTCAAGCGTTTTGGAGACGATTCTTTGAATATCATCCGGCAGATCCGATTTAAAACGGGCCAGCGGTTCAGGGGTATCATCTAAGATTGCCTTTAATGTCGCCGCTTCGCCTTCTTTTTTAAAGGGGCGCCGGCAGGTTAGCATTTCATATAAAATTACGCCGAATGAAAAAATATCACTGCGGTTATCTGTTTCAACACCTTTTACCTGTTCGGGTGACATATATCCAATAGTTCCGAGTGTTGAACCGGTTTTGGTCAGTTTATCGGAACCGGCAATAGTGGCCAGACCGAAATCAACCAGTTTAAGCCGCCCCGATTTATCAATAAGAATATTTGATGGTTTAATATCACGATGGACAATCCCGGCATTATGAGCCTCTTTCAGACCTCTACAAATTTGAATGGCCAATTTAAGAATCTTATCAATAGTGCAATCTTTTTTCTTAAAAAAATCGCCAAGAACCTGATCGCCGACATGTTCCATGACAATAAACGGCCGTCCGCCAAACTCGCTGACCTCATGAATAGTCACGACATTGGGATGATTCAGCTTCGCCACAGCCTGTGCCTCGCGCCTGAAACGGGCCTTATGCTGTTGGTCAAAAGCAAATTGCGGCGGCAGAAATTTCAGCGCCACCTGCCGATTGAGTTTAGTATCCTGAGCCAGGAATACTTCACCCATCCCGCCGGAACCAATCTTTTTGAGAATTTTGTAGTGACCAATTTTGGTGCCTTTGGTGAGGGCGACAAACGATTCTGTCCGGTCATTATTTGATTGTTCATCCGGCAACTGGAATCTCTCCAACCAATATTATTACTCAAGAAATAATTGAAATAAGATAATACTTTTCTGCAAATATTTTGGCAACTTAAAAATGATCTAATTGAAAAACAATAATTTTAGTAATTATAATAACGGGTGAAACCTTTGGGCCCCATTTACGTCTATTAGACTATAAGATTATTATTACAAGGAGAGGATAATATGAAAAAGGCGATATCAATATTATTTATAGGGCTGCTCATCTTAACATTTGGAGCCATATCCCAGGCCGATGGAGACAACACCAGCACTGTTTTTAAAGGCAGTGGGCATAATCGAAATTATTATAATTATCATCACTCATTTAAGGCGCTTGAGGCTTTGGATGTGCTGGATGCTCTTGATGAACTCGATGAGCTTGATAATCTGGATTTAGAGTTGGACGATTTGGATCATGAACTGAATGAATTAAGGCTTTATCGCAATAATAAGCATCATTACAAATATAATTATGACTATGATTACGACTACGACTATGACTACGATTACGATTATGATTTCGATCATGATATGGAATTTGAATTTGATTTTGATGATGATAATAACCGTGTATATTATCATAGAGATTTCCATGATTTCAAACACTGCAATAATATGGATATCGATTTTGATAATGGTGAAGTTTTTATCACCCATTCAGGCCGCAAATCCGGCTCAGTCAGAATCACCAATGATTATGAATTATATGTCAATGGTAAGCATGTGAAAACAGACAGCGAGCAGAAGAGATTACTTGAGGAATTCTATCAGTCATCGGAAGAGCTGCATAAATATGCCGCAGTAATAGGTGCCAAAGGTGCTGAAATCGGTATTGAAGGTGCCAAAATCGGTTTAAGTGCCATTGGCGGTTTATTTAGATTGATTCTGCCCGGATATGACACAGATGATCTTGAAAGAGATATGGAGAGGAAATCAAGAAGGATTGAACATAAGGCCTCATTGCTTGAAAAAGAAGCTAAGGCTCTTGAACATATTGCATATGATTTGGAAGATATTGCCGACGAACTTAAACGCGAAATCCCTGAATTGCGCAAATTACGCTGGTTTTAAAGCCTGACGTATATGGATTGTTGTCGAGCTTTGTCAGGATAAATACTTCAGCAAATAATCATCAGCATTATAAATAAAATTAGAAATATTACCAATCTTTTTTGTCAAATCTGAATTTGATCGATTATATTTATATCCGCAATTGATTTCTCTTCAGAAGTATGCCTGCCAATTTATTTATTTTTAAGGATTGATATAATTTGAGTGACATTTTTGACTTATATTATTATTATGCTTCCTGTTGAAGAAAATTATGCCG
>CBFCZE010000128.1:0-7582 GCA_965602655.1 uncultured bacterium | reverse complement strand
ATACCGCCCCAGAAACCGTGTCCCGCCGATAATAATTATTTTCATTTGCTAATATTTGGTAAACTAATCTTCAGATATTTCCAAAAGAGCGAAAGTGTCGGGCAGATATTCTATCAAATCGCCGGCAATCATCGACCTTGCACCATACTCATCAACTGCCAGATCACCGCAGAGACCGTGAATATAAACCCCTACTACTGCACTATCCAACGGATTCAGATCCTGTGCCAGAAATGAGCCAATAATACCTGAGAGAACATCGCCGGTACCGCCGGTTGCCATACCATTATTACCGGTTGGATTGAGATACAACTGCTCATCAGTATCGACAATAATTGTCGGCGAACCTTTCAGAACAATCACCGAATTATATTTTTTGGCGTATTTGCGAACCAGATTGTACCTATCGTTTAATTCTTCCGGTATCTCTTCATCGATCAAACGCCTAAATTCGCCCGGGTGCGGCGTTAAGACTAATTTTGGATGTTCATTTAATAGCGCCTCGCGATTTTTGGCAAAAACATTCAGGCCGTCGGCGTCAATTATAGTCGGTTTATCTATTTTGGAAACCAGCCGTTGAACAAGCTCTCTGGTCTCATGATGCGTGCCAATTCCCGGTCCAATTATTACGGCGTCGTTTTCGGCCATCTTTTTTCTGATTTCACCAAGGCCGCGCTTAGCCAGAAAACCTTTTTTACCGACATCCGGCAAAGGATAGGTCATCGGTTCGGTAAGTTTGGCTTCTATTATTGAATTGAGTGTCTGCGGACAACCGACCGTTACCAGTCCCAACCCCGAACGGGCCGAAGCTTTTGCGGCCAGAGTCGCGGCGCCGGTCAAACCGGTCGAACCGGCCAGAATAAACAGTTTGCCAAAATCGCCTTTATGACCGTCCGGCTTTCGCTTCGGCAAAAGATTGCCGACCATCTCTGGTGTTATCAGATTTTCTTTGATATTAAATTTATCCCAGACATCATCGGGAATTCCAATCGGAACAACATCAATCTGCCCGCATTTTTCGCGTCCGGGCGAGTAGTACATCCCGATTTTTGAAGCCCCCAAAGGATAACTGTACACCGCCTGCACCGCTTCACCCTCGCAGCGGCCATTGTCGACATTCAGGCCCGACGGGCAATCAACCGCTACAACCGGAATATTTGTATTATTGATATATTGAATAAACTTCGACAGAAGCCCGCGTGGCGAGCCGGAAAAACCGGTGCCGAAGACCGCATCGATAATATAATCGGCCTTTAAATTGTCAGGTAACTGTTCGCAGGCCTCGATGGCAATCAGTTTTATACCAAGCTCTTTGGCCCGATTAAAATTGAGAAGAGCATCTTTCGAAAGATTTTTGCATGGTGCCGGCAGGAATATTGTAACATCGCAGCCATACTCAAAAAGATAGCGACCGATAACAAATCCGTCGCCGCCGTTGTTTCCCTTCCCACAGAGAACGGCAATTTTTGAATCCGTCGGATCACCAAGAATATTGTCCCGGATTTTCTCGGCAATTCCCCGCCCGGCGTTTTCCATCAACTCCGGTCCGGGAATACCGCGATTGTTGATAGTCTCGGTATCTATCGCCCGTATTTTTTCGGCTGTAACCAGCTTCATTTTTTCTTTTTCCGGCCCTTTCGGCTTATCTTTTTTGCCTTCTTTTTGCCGGCTCCGTCTTTGTCGATGGCGTATCTTAAAACTTCGCCGACATTCGAAACAAATTTATATTTGATACCTTTTTTGATCTCCGGGGGAATCTCCGCCATGTCTTTTTTGTTTTCTTTCGGCAGAATTACCATCTTTATTCCGGCTCGATATGCCGCCAACAGTTTCTCCTTGAGTCCGCCGATCGGCAGAACCTCACCGCGCAGGGTTATTTCACCGGTCAGGGCCAGATATGATTTTACCGGATGACCTGATAACAGCGAGGCCAGCGCGGTGGCGATGGTAATACCGGCTGAGGGGCCGTCTTTGGGAGTTCCGCCAGCGGGGACATGAATATGGATTTCATGGTTTTCACAGAAATCTTCGCTTATGTCAAGTTTTTTACAGTGCGTTCGCACATACGACAACGCCGCCATCGCCGATTCTTTCATGACATCCCCAAGTTGTCCGGTCAAAATCAAATTCTTTTTCCCTTTCATGGCTGTCGCCTCAATATAAAGAATCTCTCCGCCGACCGATGTCCAGGCCAGGCCCGGCGCCACACCTACCTGCCCAGTCCTGAGCGGGATATCGGTGGAAATTTTTTCGGGACCGAGGTATTTACTGATATTTTTATCGGCAATCGTAAACTTATTTCTGGATCCGGCCACAATTCTCCGGGCCACCTTGCGGCAAACCGAGGCAATCTCCCGTTCAAGATTACGCAACCCCGACTCGCGGGTGTAGCCGTTGATCATTTTCAGTATAGCCGAATCTTTCAGAGTCAACAGGCCTTTTCGTATGCCATGATTATCAAACTGTTTGGGAATCAGATGGCGCTTGGCAATTTCCAGTTTCTCCAAATCGGTATAGCCGGGGATGCGGATTATCTCCATCCGGTCCCGCAGAACGGCCGGAATCGGATCCAAAAGATTGGCCGTCGTGATAAACATCACTTTGGACAAATCAAACGGCACCTCCAGATAATGATCGGAAAATGTATCGTTTTGCTCCGGATCAAGCACTTCCAAAAGGGCGCTGGATGGATCGCCGCGGAAATCGGAGCCGATTTTATCGACTTCATCAAGCATAAAGATTGGATTATTTGAGCCGGCCCGTTTCAATCCCTGAATAATTCTGCCCGGCAGAGCACCGATATATGTCCGTCGATGTCCTCTTATTTCGGCTTCATCGCGCATCCCGCCCAGCGAAATTCGCTCGAATTTGCGGCCCATCGCACACGCAATAGATCGTCCCAGCGATGTTTTCCCGACGCCGGGAGGACCGACAAAACAGATAATCGGACCTTTAACATCTCTTTTTAATTTGCGTACCGCCAGATATTCCAGTATCCGATCCTTCACTTTTGTCAAATTATAATGATCCTCATCCAGGACTTTTTTGGCTTTTCTGATATTAAGAATATCTTCGGTCGATTCTGACCAGGGAACATCAACCAGCCACTCCAGATAACTTCGCGAAACGGTATATTCGGCCGAAGCCGGATTCATACGCGAAAGACGGTCGAGTTCTTTGAAGGCTGCCTCTTCGGCAACCTTGGACATTCCGGCCAATTTGATCCGTTTTTCAAATTCCTCTATTTCATCGCTTTCGCCTTTATCACCCAGTTCCTTTTTTATAACTTTTAGCTGTTCGCGTAGAATAAATTCTCTCTGGATTTTGCCCAGTTCCGATTTGGCTTTACTCTGAATTTTCTTAGATAGTTCAAGCACTTCGATTTCTTTGTTAATCAAAGCCAAAAGATTTTCCATCCGCTTATAAATATCAATCTCCACCAGAATAGTCTGCTTTTCGTGAACCGAGATATTTAAATTGGAGGCAATCAGATCGGCGAATTTCGATGGCGTCTCCTGGTTTATGGCCGATATGTGCAACTCTTCGGTAAGATTTGGCGCCAGTTCGATTAAGACTTTGAGCCGTTCGGAAAGATTGCGTTGAAGCGCTTCAAGTTTGACGGCCGGACCGGAGCGTTCGGTTAATTCTTGCACTTCGGCGGTCAGGTATGGATCGGTATGCAAAAATCTTTTTATCTTTATCCGGGTCAAGCCCTGCACCAATAAGCGAACGGTCCCGTCGGGAAACTTCAGCATTTTTATAATATTGCCCGATGTTCCGGTATCGAAAATATCTTCGGGGCCGGGATTGGTTTCATCCTGGTCAGCCTGAAGAAATATACCGACGGTACGGCCCTTCATCAACGCTTCATCAATCAGGTGCGCCTGTTTCTTTTCGTTGGCCATCAATGGTACAACCATAAACGGAAAAACGACCATCCCGCGCACCGGAAGTATCGGCAGAATATGAAGTTTTGATTTACGCTCAGGTTTTGATTTATTTTTGGTATCCTTCACAATAAGTCCTTACTAATTAAATATCGACTATACATTAAAAAGAAATAATATAACATCGCCATCATTAACAATATAATCTTTTCCTTCAACATGAAGTTTTGCCGCCGCCTTGAGGGCCGGAAGCGTTTTATATTTCATATAATTTTCGTAGGTTGCCACCTCGGCTCTGATGAATCCTCGCTCAAAATCGGTATGAATAACCCCGGCCGCTTTTGGAGCCATGGTTCCCTTTTTTATGGTCCAGGCCCGTGTTTCCGGGGCGCCGAGCGTAAAGAATGAAATCAATCCCAGAAGTTCGTATGATTTTTGAATAAATCTCTCCAGAGCCGATTTTTCTATGTTCATATCGTCCAGAAATTCGCAACGTTCTTCTTCGGGCAGCTGAGCCAGTTCCATCTGGAGCTTGCCGCAGATAACCGATATATCCCGGATATTTTCTTTTTTGAATTTCGAAAAATCATTATTTAATTGTTCTAAATCAGAAAGCTTATCTTCGGAAATATTCAGAACAATCAACTGCGGCTTGAGAGTCAGAAAACAGTAGCCGCGCAGCTCCTTTAGATCGCTTTCACTTAGTTCGATTTCTGATAACATCTTCTCGTTTTCAAGAGCCTCCTTACAGATTTTCAAAAGCTCCAGCTCTTTGGCCCTATCCTGTTTGCCGGTAAGTTTTATCGAACGGTCAAGTTTATCGAGATTATTCTCAATCAGTATTAAATCTGCCAGAATCATCTCATCAACAATTGCGGCAATATCATGCTCCGGGGAAGCATCTGCATTATAAAAATCGACAACAATAGCAAATGCATCCAGAAGCCGCAGATCATGCACATTACCCAGTTCACCGGATGATTTTTTACCCTTACCGGTAAATCCGGTCGAATCCAAAAATTCAATTTCGGCATATGTCAGCTTTTTGCTTTCACCAAGTGAATAAAGATTTTCAATCCGTTTGTCGGGCACCTTAACGACCGCTCGATGTTCGGCGCGGGAATAATCGCCAACGGCAACCTCCTGCCCGGAAACGGCATTAAACAGGGTCGTTTTCCCTGATTGCGGCAATCCTATTATACCAAGTTTCATAATTATTTATTATAGATTGTACTAAAAATACAACCTACTTTTTCTCCTGAATCAGTGAGCGAAGTTCTTTAAGATTTTCAATATCTTCTTTTAAATCATCCCCTTTGGGCGTCTCGAGAATTTTCGGCACTTTGTTGAGCCGATTGTCATTCATAATATGCCTGAATGGATCCAATCCCAGATACCCTTTACCGATATGCTCATGACGATCGACCCGCGAGGCAAACGCTTTTTTGGAATCATTGATATGAATCACCTTCAGTTTTTTCAGTCCCAAAATCTGATTAAACTCTTTCATCGTTTTCTTATAATCTTTTTCATCCTGAATCGGATAACCGGCCGCGAAAATATGACAGGTGTCCAGACAAACCGCCACTCGTTTCTTGTCTTCCACCTTATCGGCCACCATAGCCAACTGCTCAAATTTATAACCAAGATTTGTACCCTGCCCGGCCGTTGTTTCCTGACAGACAATTGTTTTATTATCCGGCAGTTCATCGAATAAGCGGTTGAATGATTCGGCAATCTTTTTTAAACCGGCTTCTTCGCCGGAGCCGACATGCGAACCGGGATGCATTACCAGATAAGGAATCTTCAACAGATGACACCGCTCCAGCTCAATTTTAAAAGCGTCATAAGATTTTTGATACAGGGTATCATCCGGCGAGGCCAGATTTATAAGATAACTGTCATGAGCACAGACCGCTTTGACACCGGTCTCCTTCTGCGCGTCGAAGAATTTTTTTATATCTTCATCAGTCAGCGTTTTTGCTTTCCACTGATTGGATGACTTGGTAAACACCTGAATAACATCACAGGTCGCTTTCTGACCTAATCCCGGGGCGTTAAAAACACCGCCCGCAATCGACATATGAGCACCTAAGAGCATATCAATATTCCTGACTTTTCTATATTAGACCAACATATCATTATCAGTATAAACAATATGTTTTGTCTTAAGTTTCTATGTAGAATAGATATATATTTTAAGCCGTAATTTCAACTCAAATAGAGAGCCAGTTGCAATTTTAATAATTGATTACTACTATCCCGGCAATCCAAACAGTATAGGAATTATCCCATATTTATCGCTTCTTTTCCTAAGATATTGCTGACCTGACCTGAAAAATCAGGGCCGGAGCCAATTGACAAGTTTTTTTGTGTCTTTTCCTATCTTATTGAATAACATACAGATAAAAAATTCAAGCACAATCGGCACTGACAAAATTTGGCCGAGTTCGACATTTGTTTCATTTTGGCAAACTTTTTTCAAACAGCTTCTGTGAGAAAATAACAAAAAGGAAAATAGATTATGAAAAAACTCAAAAAAAATGATGGCTTCTCAATTCTTGAGGTCATGGTATCAATTATCATTTTGACTCTGTCGCTGGTTCTTCTTTTGAACATGGCGATGGTTGCTCTCACGGCCAACAATTGGTCCAATCAGGCAACAATGTCAACCCAGATTCTTCAGGAAAAATTGGAAGAGCTGCGGACCACAATGAATCTTGTCAACGGTGCTGATACCGTCAGCAGTATAGAAAGAGAGTGGCACATTGACAGTGTCAACAGTCATTTGCGCAGAGTCAATATTGAAGCTACCTGGATGAATGAGCGCGGTGATACGCTCAATAACAGTATGACAACCTACATAAGAACCCCCTTCATATAGGTGATACTATGAATAAAATAATTTCCAAATTAAAAGATAGAGCCGGGATGTCTATTCTTGAGGTTCTGGTGGCACTCTTTTTGGCCGGGATCGTCACGGCCGCCATATTTCAAATTTATATTACCCAGCATAAAAACTGGATGATTCAGGAAGATGTCACCGATATCCAGCAGAATGCGCGCGCCGCTATTGACGAATTGAACCGCAATATCAGGATGGCCGGATATGGTCTGCCATCCGGGATGAATCCGGTCACGGTCCACAACACCAATCCTGATACTATTATAATCAATTTCTCCAGAACCGACTGTTCGGCGCCGATAGAAGAGGATATGCCGCTGCCGTCATCGGAGCTAAGATGTGATGGAAATGACATTTCCTGTTTTAATGATGGTGATTGGGTTTATATCTGTCATCCCGGTACCGGAGATGGGGAATATTTCGAAATCACCGAGGTCCAGACAGGATCAGCACATATCCAGCATAATAAAATGCCTCTTTCAAAAGTCTACAATAAAGGTGCTGCAGTTGTACAGCTTGACAGAGTTAAATATTATATAGATTATTCTGACTCCTTGCATCCTAATTTAATGATGCAGGTGTCACTTCAGAATCCACAGGTGTACGCCGAAAATATTGAAGATTTACAGTTCCGTTATAAAATGAAAAATGGAACCACAACCGATGCGCCGGCGATTGCCTCAAATATAAGAGAGGTGGAAATTCTCATATCAGCACGATCTTCAAAACCGGATGTTGATTTTCCGGATAATCCGTACCGACGCAGAACCTATTCGTCGAAAGTAAATCT
>CBFCZE010000127.1:0-7705 GCA_965602655.1 uncultured bacterium | reverse complement strand
CATCAGGATTGGAAAGTCTTTCTAAATGGCATTCCGATTGATATAGATATTTTTGGAACAAAATCACTCGACAGAGTGCCGGTCGATTTATCACAAGTTGGCCATATCAAAATAACCTCTGGGCCGGGAATATATGCGGGGCAAAAAATTACCGGAGGAATAATTGATATAAGTACAAAATCATTCCATTCAGGATTAAAAACAAATTTTCGCACCGGTTTCGGCAATGAGACCGGAGATCCTGGACCGTATTATTACACCGACAAAAGCACGCCAAATATCGACAAAGTGGGAAATATTATCGCCGCTGGCACATCGTACAGGCAGCGAGGTTCATGTTTTGGTTTATTCTACAAGCGGGAAATCGGCTACCCGACTGATCAGGCTGTGTTTCATCGTAACAATGCTATTGCCGGCGGGTATTACCCAAAGCAGAAATTGGAATCATTTTATCTTGATCATTACAGATATTTGGGTAACTATAAAGTAAAAGTATCGAATACTTTTGGGGTTTCTAACTTTAATGATTTTTTGTTCATTCCGCAATATGGCCGCGAAATACCGGTAAAAAGTCGTCTGACCCATTTTGGTAGTACCGGATATTTAGAGATCAATCGAGAACGGTATTTAAGGTACCGCTTTTCCTATTCAGCCAATCAACCAAAATATCGAAGTAATAGCTTAAGTCTTGATCTTGCCTGGAAACAGGAAACTGTTTGCGCTAATATTGAAGCTGAATTAAATGGACTACGCACCGGCACTTCGCGATACATGGGGTCAATTGGTCTGGGGCTAAATCATTTCGCAGTTCATACCAATTATTTATTGGACAAATCAACCTATACCGAAGCAACAGTTTATGGTAGCTTACTTTATCGAATAACAGACAGGCTTGAATCAGAAATCAATCTATTGGCAAATTTCCAAAAAAATAACAGCGGTTTTATGGCTCGGATTTATTCAAGTTATAGCCTGCCAAGAGATAGAAGAATCTCTTTTAATATAACATATGATAAGACACTGCCGGAAGAATCGCGCTCAATCTGGTACTGGCAAAAACAGGGGTATTCATTTCTTGAAAACAACAGTGTAACATATAATATAGATGGCAATCTGATACCAGCGAAAAAATTCACGGCCGCAATTTCATATCATCACCAACTTGCGAGATTCGTCTGGACATCAATGTCGGCCTATTTTCGTTCGTTTTCGAACATATTTTGCGAGAGTCAATATCTTATATCAAATCAGGATTATTCGGCACCGGATAATTTAGAAGTACTAACCGGTTGTAAGGGGCAGATTGCCGGCGCAACAATCGGATCAAAATTCTATTTGACCCAAAGAATCCATGTTGATCTTTTCGCGCGGTATCAAGATTATATAAATAATGAATCGGTATTTGCCGAACTGTGGAAAACAGTGCCAAAATATAAATTTTCTATAAAAGTTTCATACTATCCTGCAAAGACTTTATCAATCGTAAGCCGTTTAAAATACCAAAGCGAAACCAAGTGGGTTGATTACGAAAGTAGCGATTTAGGCAATAATCATTCATTTCAAACTCTAGATGATTTCTTCAACGTCGACATCAACGCCCGAAAATATTTTCAAAAAAAGAAAATCAGAGCCTGTTTCTCAATTAGAAATTTATTGAATAATAAAGTGAAATATCATCCAATCGGCGCGCAATTCGATCTTTCGTATTTTGCGCAAATCGAGTTTATGCTGTACTAAAAACCGATAAACTGCTCAAACAGTTTATATAAATAGATAACCGAGAAAACTACGGTCAATCCACCCCGGATATACATATAAAGAAGATTTTCTGAAGGTCTTTTTATCTTTTGGCCATGTGTAACCAGATAATAATTTTTAGCATATTCAAACGACGAAACAATAAATAAAATCACCGTCATATATAAACAGAGTTGCTGTCCGAAAGAAAATCTAATTACGTAGCTGGCAATCAGAAGCGCCAGAGCCGCAAAATAATATTTGCCGCTGTTTATAGAAAACGGTATCAGGTTTTTTTGTTTCATCATTATAAAAGCACCGAAAAGAATTATAATATCCCGCAAAAAAATTATTCCGGCCAGCCAGACAGGGAAATTTCTTAAAAAGATAAGCTCAATTATTAAAATGGTTGCAAAAATCTTATCAGCCAGGGGATCAAGAATAAGTCCTAATGATGTTAAGCGGTTCAATTTGCGAGCCAAGTATCCATCGAAGTAATCGCTGGCTCCGGCAATTACCAGCAAAATAACTGTAATAAGCGTTGCTTGATCACTATTGACCCAAAGGAAATAGCCAATCAAAGGTGTTAGAAGAATCCGAAGAAGTGACATCAAATTCTGAATCTGAAATATCTCATTGAAATTAATTTTTTCAATACCGTTCATAAGGCTTTCCAACATTCGGTTAATAAAATAGAATAATTTTTAAAAACCGACGAGTCAATGATAATTATTTTCTACGATAAAATTGGTGTATTTTTAAATATCATTTCTATAACTTTAATTAAATTAACAACTTGACTGTTTTGGACGTTTTTTTGTTGATATGATTGGGAAGTTTTCTTCATTATATTTGTATAAATATTTGAAAACAATATTTAACTATTTGTAAGGAGAAGATAATGAAAACAAAAAATGGACTGATAATTTCAGTGTTTGTGGTTTTGCTTTTGGCAGGATCGCTGGCCGCCGAGGTTTCGGTAACAGTATATAATGGCAACCTCGGCGTTGTCAGAGAGATTCGACATCTAAGTTTTGATAAAGGTAAGGGGCAGGTTTCATTTATTGATGTTCCATCGCAAATTGACCCGACTTCAGTCGGTTTTAAACTGCTGGACAAAAATAAATCGGTATCGATTCTGGAGCAAAATTATGCTTATGATCTGGTTTCTCCCGATAAGATTTACGCCAAATATATTGACAAAGATATTGACATTATTGACAAGGAAGGACGTATTTTTGGCGGTACCTTGCTGTCATTTTCAGGCGGATCGGCCGTTCTTAAAGAAAAATCCGGGAAAATTCAGATCATTCAGATGAGTCAGATTGTTAATGTCGATTTTCCGGAACTTCCCGAAGGATTAATTACCCGGCCGACATTGTTTTGGCTGTATTCATCCGATTTTACCGGGGAGACCAAGTGCAATGTCAGCTATCAAACCAGTGGCTTAAACTGGACAGCCGAATATGTCGGGATACTTTCCGAAGATGAAAAAAATCTCGGCTGGAACGGCTGGTCATCGATTACCAATAACTCCGGAGCAACCTATAGGGATGCAGCTTTGAAATTAGTCGCCGGAGATATTCATCGTGCGCCCAAAAAACGCGGCGTGGGTCGCCCGGAATATGAAATGGTAACGATGTCAGCGGCCAAAGGCGTCGCTTTTGAAGAAAAAGAATTCTTTGAGTATCATCTATATACGCTTCCGCGAAAGGCCACTATCGCCGACAAGGAAATCAAACAGATCGCCCTTTTTAATCCGTCCTCGACCGATATTGAGAAGGAATATTATTATGAACCTGAAAAAAATGATAAAAAGATAAGAGTCGCCCTTAAATTTGAAAATTCAAAGGAATCCGGTCTGGGAATCCCCCTGCCGGCCGGCCGGGCAAGGATTTTTAAGGCCGACTCTGACGGTTCTATGATTTTGCTGGGTGAGGATAGAATAGACCATACGCCAAAAGATGAAAGTGTTAAACTAACGGTTGGTTATGCCTTTGATATCTCCGCCGAGCAGAAAATTATCAATTATGAACGTCTTTCTGATCGGGTTGAGGAAAGAACTTTTTCAATCGAATTGCGCAATCACAAAGATGAAGACGTCACTATTATAGTAGAGAAACTGCTCTATGGCGATTGGGAGATTAAAAACAAGAGTCATGATTTTGACAAAAAAGATGCTAACACAATTCAATTTAATATTCTGGTCTCAGCCAATGGCAAAGAAAAGATAACTTTTACCGTTCGAACCGGTCGGTAGATGAAGAGAATAATGGTTGACACTCCCGGTTAAAACTGTTATTTTCGCACCTAATATAACTGGAGAGGAACAATTAGTTAGGAGTATTCGATGCGGCATTTTAAGATTATTTTGGTATTATCATTAATTATTCTTATGGCCCTGCCGGCAATTGCTGGACGGAGAAGAGTGAAAAAGGGTGTTAGTCCAATGTTATCATCGGGGCGAATTGCCCTCTTTTCAATTCCCCCTCGATATGAAGAAGCAATGGCATATTTTGACACAGCTCTTACCGATTATGGGATGATTCCGCAGGCCTATTTCTATCGCGGAAATATTTTCGCTGAGTATGCCTCGCGCGAGTACACATTTGATGGCAAGGTTGATTTTTTCAAAAAAATGACGGCCAATTACGATTCAATGAAAATTGCCTGCAATAGTAAAGATGTCAAAAAGAAATATAAATCTGACTGTGACGATTTCCAGGCTGTAATTGATTCAATTATTAAGGGGTCATGGGGAAAGAATTATAACGAGGGTGTTAAAATAATTGAGCGTCTGGACAAAAAATTAAAGCCGAATGTGGCCAATGCCGCCGATTCCATTGAGCTGGACGTGGCCACAGCCGAGCTTATGGCAGCGGCCGATACCGGACTAGGATTTTTCAGGATATCGGCAGCAGTTAATCCTGATGAATATAAATCATTGGAAGGTATGGGTCTTTTATATGACCGTCTGGATAATACCGATTCGGCTCTTTACTGGTTTACTCAGGCATATGCCCTCGATTCGGGACAAATTAATCTGGTTCAGTCAATTGCATATTCTCATATTCAATTAAAAGACTGGGGAAATTCTATCGTTTTCTTTAAAAAACTGTTGAAATTGAGTCCTGATGATATCAATACAATTTTGAATATAGCTGTCTGTTTTAATAATATGCAGATGTTCGATTCGGTTCTGGCATATAATCACAAAGCTATTTCTATTGATTCATCAATTGCCTCCCCCTTTTTTGATATCGGTCAGATATGGCTTTTCAGGTCCCAGACCTATTCTGATTCTATCAAATTTTTCAGGCAGGAGAAAAACGAGAGTGAGGCAGAAAAATATCAATCGCTGCAGAATGCATCGCTTGACTCATCGGCTTTCTATTATTGCAATGCGGCCGAAGTGGACACCAATGATGCCATAGCCCTGGAGCAATGTGCAGTTGTAACAATGATCCTGGGCAACTATGAAGATGCTTCGATGCAATTTAAAAAATTAACCGAAATGTCCCCTCAGGTTTTTGATTTCTGGGTAAATTTAGGCGATTGTTACATACAGTTACGGCAATTTAAAGATGCCATTGAACCATACGAAAAAGCCTTGGAGGTTGATCCGGGCGATGTCAAATTGTGGGAGGTCTTACTTAGCCTCTATGAAACCCAGGGATTTCCGGAAAAAGCCAAAAATGCTGAAGCCAAAATAAAGGAATTGAGAGGCTAAAAAATTAGTTGCATAATCTTGCAGGCAGGTCTTATTGACCTGCCTTTTTTTTGAAATGAAGATGTTTTTGATAAATATTGCCATCCCCAATACCGGGCGAAAGCTCTTTACTTATAAATGCAATGAGATATTCTATCAAAATTTAAAACCGGGACAGAGGGTAATAGTACCATTTGGAAGAAGAAAACTTAGCGGTTATTTTATCGAAAAAGCAAAATCGACTCCAACACAAAAACTGCGTGAAATCATTGATATAGTCGATAAGAGTCCGCTATTTGATAAAAATCTGTACCGGTTTTTGCTCTGGATGTCGGAATATTATTATGCCGGTATCGGCGATACCCTCAATGCCGCGATTCCTCCGAACCTTCGTCGCTTAAAGCGGCCTTATTATGTTCCATCCAGTGGATTTAATACGTTAATGGATGAGTACCACCTGCCTGAAAAATCCCAAAAAAAAATCGAAAAGGCAGGGAAACTAACAACCAGAGATATAACATTCTTAAATAAATCTGAGCCCGGATTATTGGAAAAACTTTTGGACGCGGAAGTACTAAAAGAATCATGGGTAGAAAATAATAAAGAAAATATTATTAGATCAGCACAAGAAAAACCGGATATATTCAGCTATTTCAAACCTCGCGCAGATGTATCTAATATAAAATCCAATATTGAACAGACCATTGCCATAAAAACTCTTGGGGAAAATTTGGGGGGATTTACACCCTGGCTGTTATATGGTATTACCGGCTCGGGAAAAACCCTTGTTTATTGTCATGTTGCATCGGAGGTAATAAAAAACGGCGGAACCGTGCTGGTATTGGTACCGGAAATTGCCCTGGCCGGAACCTTGCTGTCATATTTCAAATCATTTTTTGGCGAGAATATCGCGCTTCTGCATTCGGCCCTCAAGCCAAAGGAACGTCTTTTGGTCTGGCAGAATATAAAATCGGGGCAATACAAAATTGTTATCGGGGCCCGCTCTGCGATATTTGCGCCACTTGAAAATCTTGGATTGATAGTTATCGATGAGGAACATGACGAATCATACAAGCAGGATGACCCCTCCCCCCGTTTCCAGGCTCGCGACGCTGCCGTGATGCGTGCCAAAATATCCGATATTCCAATTGTTCTGGGAACTGCGACACCATCGCTGGAATCATTTTCCAATGCGCAAAACGGCCGATACAAAATGCTTAAGCTAACACAGCGTCCTGAAAAAACCAAACTGCCTATTACACGCCTGATTGATTTGAAAGAAGAACGTCCATCATACGATAATCCTTTTTTCTCATCAACGATGATTTCCAAAATCAAAGACTCGTTCCGCAGGAAAAATCAGGTAATTCTTTATTTAAACCGCCGCGGCTTTTCACCACGGATTCGATGTCATAATTGCGGTTTTACGCCTGAGTGTCCGCACTGTCAGATAAGTCTGACGTATCATAAAAGCGGCCATAAGCTGTTGTGCCATTTTTGCGGTTACACTGACAGTTCATATAATTTGTGTTCCGAATGCCAGAGCGACAAACTCGATTATATCGGAGCCGGTACGCAAAAGATAGAAGAGAAAATATCGGAACTCTTTGAGGATGTCAAAATTACTCGACTTGATTCCGACAGCGCGGCAGGACGGGATAAGGCTCATCTGATACTTTCGAAATTTGCAACCGGTGAATACAATCTCCTTCTGGGGACGCAGATGGTAACCAAGGGGATTGATTTTCCCGATGTCTCGCTGGTCGGTGTTCTCAACGCCGATATCGGTCTGGATATGCCCGATTTTCGCGCCCCGGAAAAACTATTCGCCAAACTGATACAGGTGTCGGGAAGGTCGGGTCGCGGGATAATACCGGGTGAGGTGGTGATCCAGACATACAATCCGAATCTCGATTTAATCGATGATGCCGCCCGGCAGGATTACGATACGTTTTATGAGCGTGAAATAGAATCGCGGAAAAGTTTATCATATCCCCCATTTTCGCGACTGGTGAATTTTCGTCTCGCGGCCAAAAAGGAAAACAGTGTCTCCAAATATTCCCTTCTATTTAAACAGAATCTTGAAAACAAATTAAGGATTTCCAAAATCAAAGTTCATTTGCTCGGCCCTGCGCCCTGTCCGTTGTACCGTCTGCGGGGAATGTATCGCCGTCATCTGTTTATCAAAACCAAACAGGTAACGAAATTCACTCATCTGTTGTATGACTGGGAACGCAACGAGCCAAATTTCGGCCTGCC
>CBFCZE010000126.1:0-7817 GCA_965602655.1 uncultured bacterium | reverse complement strand
CTTCTGAAATATCTATGAACCAGATTGCTGATGTTGCCAGATTCAGAAGCTACAATATGGAAGATAGTATCTTCAACCGTGCCGTTATCGTAGAGCTGGAATGTGCCGTAAGGCCATGCCCATTGGCCGTCATCGTTTGCCCAGTCTGGTTCACGCTGGTCCTCTGGGGCGCCCTGTTTATAACCCCACATACCTGCACCAGCAGAGTTATCCGGCCAAACCATCGGAACGTATACATAGGGCGACAGCCCATCGTCATCATAGTGATTATAAGGAACACCACGACCATCAGACATGACGTCAAGGCCGCAATAACCGGATCTTTCAGTAGTGGAGTGAAGATCATCACCACCGAAGTATAGACCTTCACTTGGCCACTTTAATGCTCCGGTTACAGCATCCCACATGCTGTATGTCGTAAGACGAACACCCGAGCCGATCTGTGGCACGGCGTTATTCTTCTTCATCCAGGCAACATGAACATCAGGGGTTGTTCGCCAGGCAACCTGACGCGTGGTCCGGCAATTATGCTGGTAGTCATACGTCGTATAACCCATGGTCAAGCCAACACCGGGGCCGGGCAGAACATAACCGCGTTGATCAAAGCCTAAATCACGAGGAGCATCTCCAAAATAGGCATTTGTCTCGCCCGGGCCGGCATCGTCCCCGCCCATATTTTTGTCTGCTGGCCAGGTTCTGAAACTACCGTGTGGCAAAGTAGGATGCTGCTCAATCGTCTCCAAAACATCATCCAGAGTAGCATTCTTCATCGTTGCCTTGGCATCCTCGGCAAACGCGGAACCTGTAAGAAAAGCAAATGTTAACAAGGAGAGAAACAAAATTTGCCCAAATTTCCTTGTCATCTCTGCGCTCCTTTCAAAATTCTTTATAGTTCCCAACTTATTCCTAAATAAATAAGCTAATTTAAAGTATCTGCAAAAATCATTTTCTGCAGAGCATGGTTGCATGCCAGTAATTACTGCATGCTAAATATTGGCTCGAGCAACCACCTCCCTTCAATACCTTAATAGAATTATTAAAGCTAAAAATATTTTTATGTCTTATGGCGTTTTACTGAAAAAAAGTCAAATCTAATCAAGTTACTTCTGATTTAATAGCCAAGTAATTAGTCTCTTATGTTTCAAAATAACATAATCGAACCAACTCAGCAAGTGAGGTTCATACGAGACCTGAACTAAGGTCTAAATTTATTTATCTCCAAAAACTTGTAGCAACAACAAGATAAAGCCAAAGGGCTATTTTGTCAAGATTTTTTCAACAAAAATCTAATAATTATTTTATTAAAATCCGTTTTTTTTTGAAAAAAGGCGGCAATATTTGGCATATTGCCGCCCAAATAACGTTACTTAATTCTGAGGCGGGGGACCCTGCTTATAGAAATAACGTATAAGATAGTCGGCATCCAGAATATTAATCTTATCATCATAATTGACATCGGTAGCATCAAATGAAGCCGGAGCCATTCCATCCTTATACAAATAATTTAGTATAAACAAAATATCGGACATATCCAGAGCATTATCAGAGTTGGCATCTCCCCGCAAAAAGGCCACAACCTCATAATTTACATTGACTTCATCACTGGCCGAATTTGGGTCGGTAACAGTAAAAGTCAGATTAAAAATATCGCCTATTTGCGAGGTTTGAGGTGCGAACTCAAATGTAGCGCTGCCATCGCCGAAATCTGTAAAAGCGGAATTTAATGGGATGGCATTATAGGTTATTGCCATTATATCCAAATCGGGATCAAAAGCGGTTAAATTAGTAGTGTGAACCTCGCCGGCAATAACCGGTTGAGTGGAGGGCAGCGACACCGTAAAGTAAGGCGCCTGATTACCGGCCTCACTAACCGTAATGGTTGCCGTTATTCGCGTTTCCAATACGCCATCGGAAGTAACAAAGTCCACCAAATAAACACCCGCCTGGGTATAGTCCGGCGAAAAAATAAATTGTTTCAAAAAGCTTGTACCGGCAAAAGTTGCGTTTGAATCGGGCATATTTTCCGCCCATAAGGTAATTCCCTCGCCGTCAGGATCAGTAGAAATAACAGTAATACTTAACATTTCCCCTTCGGTAATTGTTGTGTCGGTTACTCCTACAACCAAATCCGGCGGACGATTTGTATTAAGCACTGTAAACTGTTCCGGTGGGCCATACAGATTGGTTAAAGTCGGATCGTCGGCATCAACAGCCAGCCATTGCATATAATACAGCTTACCGGGAGATATATCGCCCTGATCATAATCAGGAGTAAACGTCAGTACGCCAACACCATTACCGGAATCAACCCAGGTCATATTCGGTGCCAATTCATAGTTGGAATATATCTCTATTGACGGAATGGTGCCATCATCGTCTTCCCCCAAAACTATAAATTCAAGCGTATCACCTTCATAAACGGTGCGGTTTTGGCTTGGTATATATAAAGAAGGAGCAAGATTAGTATCGGCAACCGTAATGTTTGCAACCTTTGTATCAAACAGCAGCGGATCAAGAGCGTCAGTAGCTGTAAAAGTGATATCATAAATACCGGCATCAAAGTTGTCGGTTGTCCAGAGAAATGTCCCGGTTCCGTCAAGATTATCGGTAAATGACGCCCCCTCGGGAACATCGGTGGCACCAAGAATTGGAATATCGAGATCGACATCCGAAGCTGATACATCAAATGTAACTGATCTCATTTCGGTGGTTTCATAAGAGCCAATATCGGCCAAAACCGGCGTCTGATTTCCGGCTTCCTCGACAACGATGGTAACAGTAATTGTAGTCGAATATTCACCGTCATCTGCAATAATATCAATATAGTAGGTTCCATTTTGAACATAACTCGGGTCAAAATCAATGGTCGCGGTCCCATCGCCATTATCGGTAAAGATGGCATTTTCAGGCACGTTTTCAGCGGTTAAAGTCGGTATTGTTCCATCCGGGTCAATGGCTGTTATTACCAATGACAGCAAATTACCCTCTACTACCGTATCCTCAGGAACCGGATTAAATACGGGGCCCTGGTTTCCAGCTTCATAAACCTGAATAAATATCGGATTAGTATGAGTATCATCTATGCCGTCATAAGCCCTTAATACCAACTGATAAAGGCCGCTTTGAATATAACTTGCCGTAAAACTGAAATCGCCGGTTCCATCGCCATTATCGGTAAAGGTTGAGTTTTCCGGCAGTTTGGTGGCACTTAGAGCCGGAAAACCTCCATCAGGATCAATTGCAGTAGCTGTAAATGAAACATTCTCGCCTTCCATAACTGTTAATGCAGTCGGCGGATCAACCCATTCCGGAGGATTATTGGTCGTCACAACGGTTATATTTATCTGTAATTGGTCCGAAAGCTGAGGAATTCCCATATCGGTTGCAATTATTGTTATAGAATGAGGGCCGACCTGGGAAACATCCGGATCAAAACTAAACTCCCCGGTATTGTCTCCATTGTCTGTAAACAAAGAATTGGCAGGTAAGCCGGCGGCTGTTAAGAAGATTCTATGGGTTAAAACCGGATCGGTCGGATCACTGGCCGTCACCGTAAAGGTCAGATTATCGCCCATCGCCACGCCAAACGGACCAATTGTATCAATCACCGGTGATTGATTAACTTCAGCTATTGTTATTACCATCGTATCGGTTATTGAAGCCGGTGGACCGCCAAAATCAGTGGCAAAAAACAGAACCGTATCAGCCCCGGCATCATAATAAGTAGTCCCAAGACTAAAGACGCCAACACCGTTACCGCTGTCAACAAACGTGAATATAGACGGCAAGAGGGTTGTCGAGGCCGACAGAATTACGCCGCCTCCCTCCGGATCGCTGGCGGTAATGACAATTATTAATGAATCGCCCTCATTAATTGTAGTATCGGGTGAATCGCTTATTATTGGCGATTGATTACCAGACTCTGAAACTGTCAGGTCGACATATTCAGAGTCACTGAGAACTTCGTCGGTGGCAATAAAGAGAAGAGTGTACAGCCCGGCCTGAGAATAATCCGGATCGAATGTCAGGGTTCCACTACCGTCAGTGTTATCCACAAAGACAGCATTTGCCGGAAGATCTTCCGCCTGAAGTATCGGGATCGTTCCATCCGGATCCGAGCCCGTGATGGTAGTCAAAAGCTGGACACCTTCCGTCGCCGTCAGCGGTCCTATCGGATCAAGAACCGGTCTTTGGTTGCCGACTTCATTGACGGTAATATCGACCAACTCTGAAGCGCTGCCCTCACCATCATCGGCCGTAAAAGTAACCTGATAAGCACCCGCTTCTGCAAAGGCCGGCGTCCATTCGAACAGTCCGGTTCCATCGCCATTGTCAACAAAGGTTGCCGCCCCCGGCAAAGTAGATGTAGTCAAAGTCGGTATAGTGCCGTCAGCGTCGGTTGCCGATACCGCAATGCTCAACAACAGGCCTTCATCAACGGCTTGAGGCCCGATAGCAGCCAAAACCGGATCGCGGTTGGTATTGGTAACATCAATCGTAACGATCCCTGAGTCAACCAGGAAACCATCAAAGGCCTTAAAAACAACCTCATAAGAGCCGGCCTGGCTATAATCAGGCGAGAAATCAAAAGTCCCGGTCCCGTCAAGATTGTCGGTGAAAGTAGCATTAGTCGGTGTTCCTGTCGCCGACAGCGTCGCAATTGTTCCGTCGGGATCAGATGATGATATTACAAAATTCAAATTATCGTTTTCAGCGACTGTCTGAGGTGTCGCAACAGGAGCAATAACCGGAGCCTTATTACCGGCTTCGGCAACATCAATATCAACAAGCTCCGAGTCGGCCACAATACCGTCATCGGCAATAAATAACACCTGATAAGTCGCTGCTTCAGTGAATAGCGGGGTCCAGTCAAAAACGCCGGTGCCGTCGCCGTTATCGATAAATGTCGCGGCACCGGGAAGATCTTCAGCTAAAAGCGCAGGTATGGTAGCGTCCGGATCGGAAGCAGAAACTGCAAAATTAAGATTAATACCCTCGGTCGTGACCTGCGGACCAATCGGGTCAAGAACTGGTGGCTGATTGCCAAGATATGTAAATCCACCGATTAAGGTATTTGACGAAAGCATAGCAGCAGTATTAGTTAAGGTAACATTAACGGGACCAACTGTCCCGGCCGCAGTGATGCCTGTAATTTCGTATGGTGACACAACAGTTGCCGAACTAAGCAGGCTGCCCCCGAAATCGACATCGGCGCCGTTCATATCAAACCCGGTTCCGCTAACGGTAACCGAGGTTCCGCCGATATATGTTCCTGAACTCGGCAGGACAGAAATCAGAGTCGGACTGCCAACCAAAGCGGCATCAACCGTTGACACCGCCGAATGCGGACTGAGATTGCCGGAACCGTCTTCGGCAATAACCAAATAATGATACTGACTTGCGCCGTCAACAGCGTTATCAACAAAGAAATTATCGGCCACACCCGGATTGCTCAGCGAACCGGTCGGATCATCGATTCTAAAGAATGAGCCGCCGGAACTCGCCAATCGGCGATAGACATGATAGGTCAGACCCGGAACATGATTCCATGAAACCACAACCGACGAAGATGATACCGCCGAACCGATTAGTCCGGCTGGCGTGCTCGGCCAGCCGGCAACCGGTGATAAAACCATATCTTCCTGCTGGAAAGAATTATTCGGTATCAAATCCGAAAGAACTGCGCCTTCGGAATTAGTTGTATTGTAGAAATAATAATCATAGGGGTTGCCGGGAGCCTCGGTCAGATAATTCTGAAAATCATCAAACCAGTTACCGGCATCGTAACCGGCACCAATACAGGTTTCTATTCTGAGTTCTTCATCGGTATCGTCTAAGAAACCGTAAAAACTAATTTCGCC
Source organism: uncultured bacterium (assembly GCA_965602655.1). Classification (GTDB taxonomy): domain Bacteria; phylum Zixibacteria; class MSB-5A5; order GN15; family PGXB01; genus JAAERC01. The sequence continues at coordinate 1,956 of CBFCZE010000126.1, read as the reverse complement.
ATTAGCCGGAACAGTGGCGCCGGAATTGGTAATCGATCCAAATATTGATCCCTGCGCAAAGGCAGTTGAAACATGTAATAAAAGTAATATTATAGGTATAGCAATTAATCTGCTTATGTTACTTCGTAATAATTTGCTGTGCACTTTGGCACCTCCAGATATATTTAAACATCTCTTTTTTTCCATATTATATTCTTTCATCACCGTATCACTCCTATGCTATGGTCCGGGAAAAACATCGCTGGCCGCGACATTAGCCTGATATGGCATCCCTGCCTTAACCGTAAAGTTTACGCCAAAACCGGCCGCAAAGCGCGATTCATAACTCTGCGAGCTGGCATCATACCGATTTAGAGTATTAAAGCTGCCTGGCAGATTATCCAGTATATCCTGAGCAGTCAGGAAATCGAGTTCCCTTTCAAACGGAATCGACAGGAAACTGAAACTGGTCGTGCTGGTTGTCTGGATCGGATAGCTGACCGAACCGGGAACAGGAACCTGACCAGCCACCGAGAAAATTGTCGGGTTGGCCGCATTTACCTGATAGATTCCACCGGTCACAGTTGCAAAATTAACACCAAATCCGGCCGCAAAACGTGATTCAAAACTCTGCGAGGCCGGCTGATAATTATTAACAGTCAGAACATCCGAACGGCCGATAGCATCAATCAACTCATCGGCGATGGTTATTCCTGTATTTTCAAAAGGAATACAGATCAGATTATAATCGGTAGTGGCGGTGGTGACTATTTCGTAGTCAAACTCGCCCACACGATTTGAAGTTACTGCTCTGTTTCCATATATATCAAAGGCAACCACAGTATAGAAATACTGATTGGAGACGTCGCCAACAACATCGGCACCATTTAAATCATTATCGGTAAAGAAGAAAGTCAAGGCATCGGTTGTGCCGATAGAATCGAAAGACTGCGGCGTGAAGTAGGCCGACGTTCCTCGATAAACAATATATCCGGCCATCTGCGTCAAAATACCGTCGGTATCAAAGGTAATCTCTGACCAGTTTAAGTCGATACTGCCGCCATTGATTGTAATATTCAGATCGGTTACCGCCTCCGGAGGTGCGGCATTTATGGTAGTAATCTGAACCGCATCAGCCGTCGAGTAATATTCACCATCAAACACCGTCAATTCAAATTCATACAGATCGGTAACGACTGGAGTAAAAGTCGGCATCATATCAATATCACTTGATAATGTTACCGGAGTACCCAGGGTCTGAACCCAGCTATAATCAAGAAGATCGAAATCAGGATCGCTGGAACCGGAACCGTCAAGAGTCACCAACGTACCAATTCTAACATCAAACTGATCAAATCCGGCATCGGCAGTCGGGGGACGATTTATATCAATGACCGTAATAATAACAATCTCATCATCGGTAGCTATTCCGTCATCGGCCGTAAAAGTAATAATATGATCGCCGGATTGAGTGTAATCGGGCGTCCAGTCAAAGGTTCCTGTACCGTCGCCATTATCGGTGAAACCACTTCCGGCCGGTAGTGGTGAGGCGCCAAGCTGCGGAATGGTCAAATCGAGATCGCTGGCCGAAACGGTAAAGATCAGATTAACATTTTCATCGGTGGACCGTGGTCCAATCGGTGCCAACACCGGGGGTTGGTTGCCGGCTTCGGCAACCGTAATCGTTATTATCTCATAGTCAACCGCGCTGGAATCGTCTGTGGCCGTAAAAGTTATATCATACGGACCGGCCTGAGTAAAGGTTGGTGTCCAATCGAAGGTGCCGGTGCCATCACCGTTGTCTATAAACGTCGCACCGGTCGGCAATGCTGACGTGCTCAGCGACGGCGTGCTCTCTATATCCGTCGCGGAAACTATAAAATTAAGATTAACATTTTCGGTTGTTGACTGCGCACCGATTATCGCCAATATCGGTAATTGATTACCACCCTCGATAACGGTGATAATAATATCCTC
>CBFCZE010000125.1:0-7924 GCA_965602655.1 uncultured bacterium | reverse complement strand
GGAATTGAAAATTTGAAATAATAATCCTCTGAAACCGGTAAGGGAAGATGGCCATACTCGGAATCCTTCCGTTCCGGGTCGGTATATAATATCTGCACCAGGTCAAGGTCTTTATCGGTCCGCAGCCGAAGATTCAAGGCCTCTTTTACCGGGGATAATCCGGCCAGCCCGACAATGCTGAGAATAGTGTTATCTTGATTTTCAGGAAGATACTTTATGTCAGGCATATCGAAATTGTAGATATACGGCTGTTCGATAAAAGCTCGTTTCATCAAATTATAATCTATAATGGCATCATCGATTTTGCCTTCGGCGGCATACATCCGCATACTTAAGTATCGTGCAAAAGAATCATTGTTGAATCTGACCTTTTTGGCCTCATAGTTAATTTCAACGACCGCCGTATCATCCTCAGCTCCTTGATTGTAATCGTCCGATGCTTTGCGATACTTCTGCTCCAGAAGATTCAGCTTCTCATTGGCGCGTTTGGTCTCGACAAAGGCATCGTCAAAATTATTGCCGGCTATATAATTGAGCGCCATAAAAAGATTGGTGTACAGAATTTCATAATCCTCACCGGAATACTCAAGAACATTATCATTCAAAAGAAGCGAGGCGGCGGCTCGGGTGATGCTTTTGGTAAACAGTTCATCGGCGGCGTTTTCGGCCTGCGTTAGTTTTTGATTGCTGTTGTCAAAATCTGAGGCGTAATGATAAGCCAGACCGGCATCGATGAAATATACGAAACGGTCCTTCTTCTGATACTTTTTCTTGGAACGGGCCGCTTCTATTTGCGATGCCGCCGCTTCGTAATTGCCATTTTGTAATTCGGCCGTTATCGGTTCGTAGAATTTTTTATTTGTTTTCAGCGAACCGCAGCCGATCAGTAATAAAAAAGACAGAAGCAGGACCATCGGCCCTGCATATCTGCCTAATAAAACTATATTGTCCTTGATTACCACTTCGTTTTGCCTTTGGAGATACCTTTCTTAATCTTTTTGGTGCCGATCCAGACTTTTTCCATACTCTCGATATTTATCATCTCAAGGTCGGTTTGGTAATAAACAACCCGAACGCCCTCAGCTTCATCGGTAATAGATTTAATTGCACCGACAAGTATATAGTCGGCGCCGGTTTCGGCCCGAATCTTTTTCATGGTTTCGCGAGAGGCAAAATCCTGTTGTTCAAATCGTTCTTCGCGAATCTCCTGACGTTGGTCGCGGCTGGCGACAAAGCGCACCTGCCCCGAATTAATCAGCTCTCGTTCAAAATCGGTTGAGAATGTTTCGGCATCGATATGCTCGTTGCTTTTATTGCGAATTGTCCCAACTGTTACAACCGGTTTGTTGCCTGTAGAGCCAACAAAATCGGTCAGCCAGGGACGGCGCAGGCAATCATCGATCATTTCTTCGGCGACCAGGCGGGCGTCGGTGTCGTTCCAGCGGCCGCTCAGGTCGGTTTGCGTTTCGGGAGCAAGTCGTTCCACCTGCCGCGATGATCCGCATCCAAGCGCCATAGCAACAACGATGAGGATAACGAATAGCTTTTTCATATTATCTTTCCTTTCATGTAAATTAAATAATCCACTTAATTTTTTAAATTTGGCTTATTTAATGTACAATCGGAAAAATTATGCAATATTAAACAGTTGATTGGATAAAAAAAACCCGGCCTCGCTAATATGAAGCCGGGTTAAAAAACATGAATTCAACTACTCAAGTATTAATTCTCTTTGATCAACCAAACGCGGTGACTCATCCGGGTAATCTATTGCATAAATTTCAGCAACATATTCTCCGGATGGTAAATTGCTTATAGTAGCAGACAATTCAAAATAACACATACAATATGCATATGTATCGGATGTATTAATTTCATAGAATTTCAGGATATTGCCCACCTGTTCAAATTCAATAACGATTTTTTCCTCCGCACCGCAGTTAAAATAGGCGTCGTAATGGTTCATTATCAAAATTCCGTTTTCATAAGTATAGCTTATATCCCCACGTGGTAAGTCCAAACATCCGTTGCTTGAATAATCGGTTAGTTCGCTTGAGGTGCCGCCGACCTCAATTGATTCGAAGCCAACCGTATCACCATCAATATCAAAAAGAGTGACAAAGTACTGGCCTGTTGGAATATCTTCGATAATAGTCTCGAGATCAAAAAAGCAGATACAATAGCAGGGTGAGCCCATATCAAATTCGAAAATATTTATTCCGTTTCCCATGATTGAATAAACCACATGATAATCCAAACAGCAGTTATAATAGGCATCAAAATGGTTTACATACAGGTCATTCCCGACCAAACTTAAAGACATATAATCAAAATCTTCCGGTGAGACCGTATCTGTTCCCACCGGCTGGCCGTCTATTCCTATTAAGGTAACAGTATAGGTTATATATTGGAACGGTTCCAGATCCTCCAGAACAGACTCCAAATCAAAATAGCAGATACAATCGCAAGGTTCACCATCGTCATATTCATAGGCAGTTATATTGGAGCCGTCAATAACGAATTCGACCCGATATTCCAGACAGCAATTGTAATACGCATTCTCATGATAAACGAATAAATCGCCTTCTATCATTTCGACATACATGCTATTATCACCATCAGATTCACGCAGACATTCATTGGATGTAGAATATAAAGTGCTTCCCGCGCCCGTCCCGCCACTTCTGCATTCACCCTGAAGCGCGGCACAGCCGACAATACCACAATCGGGAGCCGGACCGCCTTTGTATTTGAAATTGATGATATAAATAATATCCAGAATGTCAATTTGACCCGAGCGGTTAACGTCGCCAATTGCCATTGGCGCTGGTGCCGGACCACCCTTGTACTTATAATTTATCAAATCGACAACATCGAGGATATTTATCCCGCCATCTTTATTGATATCCCCGCAATAGTCAGCGTGGGTCAAAGGCGCAACAAATATTGAAAGCACAAAGAGTAATAACGGCAGTCTGGTTGAAAAAATATTTCTTTTACCAATCATAATTCCTCCCTGATTGATAAGAACCTATGTGTACAAAACACAAAATCTATATATATGACTGATTTTTGCCTGACTTGTTCAATTAAAAGTGAAATTAATTAAAAAAATCAGTCTATAATTAAATATAGATATATTTTCAAATTGGTCAAGTAATATTTCTCACTGAAAATTGGCTTTTTGTTTTTCTCTTGAAAATTCAAGCAGTTTTAACTAAAATTGATTGGAGGAGAAACTTATGCCGGCCAATTTGCCACCGCAATATTACGTTCTTGAGCGAGAATTTAAAAAGGAGCGTGATCCTTATGAAAAGCTTCGGCTAGCCAAAGAACTTCTGGCAATGATGCCGAAACATAAGGGGACCGATAAACTCCAGGCCGAAATGAAGGCCAAAATTGCTCTTCTCAAGAAACAGACAGAAGGGGGCGGTAAAAAGCATGGGGCTCGCAGGGTTGACCCATACTCTCATTTTGACAAAGAGGGTGCCGGACAGATTGTTCTGATAGGTCCTCCCAATTCGGGTAAATCGAGTATTCTTGATACATTAACCAATTGTAATCCGCCGATCGGCGATTATCCATACACGACCCGGTATCCGCAGGCCGGGATGACAATGTATGACACGGTGCCGTTTCAATTGATTGATACGCCGCCGATATCCGATGACCGCTTTGAAAATTATATGCCGAATCTTATTCGGCAAGCTGATATATCGGTGATTGTTGTTGATGTTTCCACCATCGGTTTTGAAGGACGACTCAGATCGCTTTTCTCGCGCCTCGATGAAAAAAGGATTGTGCTGTGCCACAAAATTCCGGACAAAATTGAGGATCCGAGATTTTGTTACAAGAAGGCGATATTTGCGGCGCATAAATATCTCGACGAAAACGGCGAAGAAGGACTTACAAAATTAAAAGAACAATATAAAGAATTTATGATAGTGCCAACCTCGATTCTTGAAGATGAATCGATGGAAAATCTGAAAGCGGCGATATATAAGACTCTCGGCATTATGAAAGTCTATACCAAACGGGTCGGACAAAACCCTGATTTCACCGATCCGGTTATTTTACCGATCGGCGGAACTGTGGAGGATGCCGCTTATATCCTTCACAAAGATTTTGCACGCAAACTTCAGTATGCCAAATTGTGGGGTGAGGGGCGATTTGAAGGGCAAAAAGTTAAAAACAACTACGTCCTTGTTGACGGTGATATAATCGAGTTTCATATTTAATAGAATGAATAGGTTTTTTGGCATACTTATATTATTACAGAAGGGAATATGGCAAAAAAACGGGTAATTGTAATAGGCGGGGGTGCTTCCGGCCTGATAGCGGCCGGGATAGCGGCACAAAACGGCGCCGAGACAATTATTTTTGAAAAGAAACTCCGACCCGGACGCAAATTGCGCATCACCGGGAAGGGGCGCTGTAATCTTACCAATGTTATTGAAATTCAGGAATTTTTAAATCATTTTGCTTCGGGAAAAAGATTTCTAAGACAGGCATTCGCCCGGTTTTTTGCCAATGATCTGATAGATTTTTTTAATGGGATTGGTATCGAAACCGATTCCGAGCGTGGCGGACGGGTATTTCCGGTTAATAACGATGCCAAAAAAGTTGTTGATGCTCTTGATCGATGGGTACGCAATTGCGGCGTGACAATTCGCACCCGCGCCAGTGTTGAATCACTTCTTACCAAAGATGGTTGCATAACCGGTGTTCAGGTGCCTCGTGAGGCAAAAACAATTGTAAAACCGCCGTATTCGAATCGATCGAGGAAAAGCCGGGAAAATTCCAAGCTGTACCGGGCCGATGCGGTCATAGTTGCGACCGGCGGGTTGTCGTATCCGGCCACAGGATCGACCGGAGATGGTTACAGATTGGCCAAAGATGTCGGCCATACAATAATCCCGACCCGACCGTCGCTGGTACCGATAGAAACGGCTGGTGATGTCGCCTCGCAACTGCAGGGATTAAGTCTGCGCAATGTCAAAGCTCGCTTATTTATTGAGAATAAAAAACAGGATGAAAGATTTGGCGAGATGCTGTTTACACATTTTGGTCTTTCCGGGCCTATCATACTTTCGCTGAGTCGTCAAATTGTCAAAGCTGTTCAGTCAAAGAAGAAAATTGAAATATCAATCGATCTCAAACCGGCTCTTGATGGGCAAAAACTTAACAAGCGCTTGCTTCGCGATTTTGAAAAAAACGGTAAACAAAAATTCAAAACTCTGCTTAAGGAACTTTTACCCCGGAAACTTATTCCAGTCTGTTATCAGTTGACAAACATAAATCCTGACAAGATGGGTAATCAGATATCTTCGGATGAGCGTAAACGGCTTGGCCGCTGGCTCAAAGCTTTTCGGCTTGAGATTAATGGTTATCGTTCTTATGATGAAGCGATTATCACGGCCGGCGGGGTGAGTACAAGAGAGATAAATCCGCGAACGATGGAGTCCAAAATTATCAAGGGATTATATTTTGCCGGAGAAGTAATCGATATCGATGCCGATACCGGGGGGTATAATCTTCAGGCGGCCTTTTCCACCGGCTGGCTGGCCGGCTTATCAGCATCTGAATAAGGATAAAACCTACTTATAATTTTCCTGAAGTGTCAATTTAATAATTTCATATGCCTCAAATGGAATTGGGTCTTTTTTACTAAATGGAATATTTATTTCAATTTTCTCATTGGGTAAAAACCTGATGGTTTTACTGTATGCCGTCCTCTTCACTTTATCGCCCGTGAAATTGGATGGAGTGTTCAAAAGTCCGTATATTTGTGAAGACTTTGATGAGTCCTCAGTAGAGTTTATCCGAGGTCGTTTATATTTATAATTTCCCGTGGTCTCAATCTGCCTTAATATTGTTACTATATCGCGCCAGTTTTGAATGATATCACCGGCAGTTAATCTTATGTTATCCCAGGTGAATTCGGTTATTCTTCCATCTTCAATCCTGGCCTTTATCTTGTGAGATTTGCCATCAATAGATTTTGTGGTTTCAATAGTTCTGGTTCCCGTTCCATAATGCCTGTCATCCGGACTTGAATCTTCAGGATCTTCATAATAGCGAATCGGGTTAACAATATAGTTCCTTTCAACATTTATTGATAGTTCGAGTAGGCCGTTTTTATCTTTAGTCACATTTTCCAAGTTATATTCTACTATGTAAAGCAATGAATCATTATCCTCAAGCTGAAACATCCTGCTATGAGTACAAACCAAATTATTTCCCTTTTCGCTGGGTAAATAATTAATATTACAGACGTCATTTTCAATATCATAACGGTTTGTCTCACTATTAAATAATGAATAAAAAATGTTAAATTTGGCACCGGTTGGCCTCGAGAAATCAGACATTATCTTTTTTCTATAGTTGCCAATTATTGCGAATCTAATTTCATCGCTGCCTACTTCCGGTTCGATAACGAAATTCCGTCGGCCATTTTCGGGTAGTGTAAAATCAAGCGGTTCTTCAATAATTTTATATAATGGTTCACCACTTTTCTGCATATTATACATATGTTTTAATTTGCCTTTTAGGCGGATTTTGCCTTCAAAGTCCAATGCAGGTTTTACAAACATCTGTATTATAGCCCTGATATTATCTGATTCCGTTTTTCTGCTTTCATTATTTGGTGTCATCGCATAATCTTCAATATCCTCGATTGATCTTATAGAATAGCTATATTTTGATTTATAAAATATTAATTCGATACCACCAAATTTTCCTTCATTCGCCGTAAAGCGTCCGTACACTTCGACATCATCATCAGGTTGATCAAGCACATAAACCTCAAAATCGAAGACCTTATTTTCCGCAGCATATGTTGCCGATAGGGAAAATGAAATTAATGCAAATAGTAAAATGACCTTTTTCATTATTAACCTCCTTAAATATCTTTGAACTGTCTGGAAACGCCGCCGGCTGAAACCATATCATCATCCGATATAATTATTTTTTGGACGGCCGGTTGAGCATTGATAAATTCCATTTGAACCCGCGGTTTCCTTGAAGAAAATTCCGTATATCGAATCACCAAATTAGCGGCCGATAAAAAAATTAGAAGCATACCGGCCCAGGCAAATCCGCGCGGAATGCGGTAATAACCGCTCAAATAACTAAATAGAGATTTTCTTCTGCCGGAAGACCTTACCGTTTTATTAAGAAGATTTTGCTCAATGTTGGTCGGCATTTTTATTGTTTCAACAGATATGCTCAGTTGATTTATAGCCCCCAACTCCTCTGCAAACCGACTACAACCCGGACAGGATTGCAGATGTCTATCCAGAATCATATTTTCATCTTTTTGCAGTTCACCGTCAAGCCGGGCCGAAATCATCTCTCTATATTTATCACAGGACATAATTTTCACCTCCCGGTGTTAATCCTTCAAAATTATCCTTTAATTGGATACGCGCTTTATATAAAAGAGCTCGTATGGCCGAAACGGATGTTTTCATAATTTCCGATATTTCGATATACGAAAAACCATAATATTCTTTGAGAATCAGCGCTTCGCGATATTTAGTTTCCAGGCTGTTCAGCGCTTTTTGGAGTAATAAATGCTTTGGATCATTGCAGTTATATATTAAGGCATCTGAATTTTCGACCTTTTCGAGGCTGACTTCTCTTTTGCTGTCTCTTATTTTATTCAGGCAAAGGTTTCGGGTTATAATAAAAAGCCAGTTTTGCGGATTGTTAATATTTGAATTGCTGTTGAGGTTATTATAAAGCCTAATAAATGCTTCCTGAGTTATATCCTGAGCAGAATCTCTATTTTTTAGCATCCGGCAAGCATAATCATAAACCCTGTTTTTATTAGTTTCAAACAATTCGATGAACCTTTCTTTATTTTCGTTTATTGTGTTCAATTAATTTCTCTTTTGGCGTTCATCTAATATAAAGACCCATA
>CBFCZE010000124.1:0-8040 GCA_965602655.1 uncultured bacterium | reverse complement strand
TGCTCCGCTTCGGGTGTAAGCTCAATCGGGAATTTTATCACAAAAATTGTCGGGAAAAGAATCGACAGAAACATCAGAAGATAAATCCAGCGGCGATCTATAGCTTGTAATTTTTCCCAGATATCCATCTTTTATTTACCCATATAAGTTCGTTCGATACCAAGAATTATCCGCAGTGACATCGAAGCTGCTCCCAGAGCGGCACCGATGATAATTCCGCGTTGAACCGCGACATTAAACCCGCCCATCACATAGGTGTTGATATAGCTGGGGAGGTTATCGCTGAATAACCGCAGGAATGCCTCACCCATCGGAACCCGCCAGAGCATGACCAGCGTTGCCGTGAATAATAAAAGTGTTGCTTCTGCACTGCGTGCCCGAAAAGCACGATAGGCGGCTGAGGCAATATAAAACGCGAGCATCGCAAACATCGTTTCCATCATCGGGGCATCGACATAATTAAACAGCCAGTCATAAAAAGAATTACTGCCGGTACCCAAAAGTGGCATCCAGCTTTCGGGGAAGATGCTGTAAAAAATTGATCCGCCGAAAGATTCTTTGGTAACCGGCATCATGGCTGGGATAGCCATTGCGAAAACCGAAATAACGGTCATCAACTTATAGAACCAACCTTCGTTTTTGCGCTGAACAGCCCGGGCATTCACCCGAACGATTGAAACGACTCCAAGAACCAATGCAAAACCGCCGACAATAGTCATCCATTGCAGAACAACTTCTTTGGCGTCACCAATCCATATTTTTTCCGGATTGAAAAAGAAGCTAACCACCAGCAGGGTGCCGGCCAGAAAGGCCACTATAATCGGGATGGTCGTTCGCATCAAAATTTATGGAACATCAAACAGGTTGATGTACCAATTTCCTATGTCAAATGTTACCAGAATGGTGCCAATCAATATTATTATAACAAGCACTATCTTTACAAAATCCTGACCCTTTAATCCACCCAGCAGAAGCGGTTCATGGCTGAGATAACTCGAGGCGGCGTATAGCTCCTCGCCCATCAAAGTGAAATCGCAGGCGGCGACAAAAAACGGGAGTTGTTCAGGGCGCGCCGTTCCGGCAATCTGAATAGCTCCGGCGGCGTTACCGGTTTCGGCCAAAAGAAGCGATTCGGCAAAAAATCCGCCCATATAGATATTGGCGGCGGGGCGTTCTCGCATCATCATACCGTTAACAGTCGCGGTAAATGCAAACTGCTCACCGGCGACATAACGAACCGTATCTTTATCATATGAATCAGCTTTGCCCATTTCGATATAGGCTTGCTCGACAACCTCCTGCGAGGCAGCCAGAACCATCGGGTATCGAACCGGAACTCGAAGCGGCGTTTCATACTGTGCGGTTACGCGCGCTACCCGGCCCAATATGGCGATACCGGCGATTGTTTCAATATCCTCGACATCGGAAATACCGGGGATAAAAAGCACCGGTTTGCCCATCTCGGTTGCTCGGCCGACCGCATCCTCGACCGCATCAACTCCTGCAATTTTGCGGATAAACAGTTTTTTGCCGGCTTTGGCCCACTTGGTGTAAAGCAGAACGGCTCCGGAAAAAACTACTAAAAAAATGAGGACAGTCGTTCGTTGAGTGATAAAAATCGAATCGCCAAAATCCTGGGCAAATGCCTGAGAATTAAGGATTAGGGTTATCGTTATTGTGAGGAGAATAACGGGCAGAATCTGAAATGCAATCTGTTTCTTCACGTTGCCAAAGATAACAAGATATAGTCCCAAAGTCAACTGCTTTCGAAGTATAGATACGCTCTTATTATATATTGGCAAATTACTATTATTCCCGGATGGAGCTTAAATGATTTGACCACAAGCAATTAATGTATTATCAAGCGGAGAGGCGGAAGATTTAGATTAATTAGAATAGTCATAGCAGTTTCTGCCACAAATATTCTTTGTAAGCTTCGGTAAATCCAATAGAATCATATAATTTACTGGCCGCAATTTGATCACCGGTTCCAACATATACATCACTGGCACCAAGAGCCTTTAATCGATTCAATCCTTCTATCATCAGTGCTTTTGCCAGGCCCTTACGCTGATGATCCGGATGAGTACAAACTGGCTCGAAGATACCATAAAGTTTATCTTTGTTATACGGAATCCCAGCATAAGCGGCGTATGATCCATCAGGTGTAACTGCCACTAGATCCATATTTTTGCAATACGATGGAGCATATTTTGAAAATGTGTTAAATTCTTCGGCTTTATGAAAATCGCGATTGAAGGCGGCGTTAAGCAAATCGGCAAGCTTTTGATAATCATTCATATTATCGCCATGAATCACATCAAGAGTATAACCATCGGCCAATTCCGATTTGGGCAGAAACTGATTGCCAAAACGGAGGCGCCTGAGAACACCACCTGATTCGGTTTTTTTATAACCACGTTTTTCCAAAATTAGCCTTCGGGGCGAATCATACTCAAAAACAAAAATATTTAGACAACGTTTTCCTTCCTTATTAGTAGTGAAAAGATTATCCTCTGCCCAGGCTATCATTTCCTCTTCCAGAAAACGAAAATCGGGATGCAACTGGAGAAAGGTATTGCCGCCTTTTCCCTCCGGATGAACGGCGCCTATAATTTTGCCATTATCGGTTTCCCAGATTCTTACCCTTTTTATCCAATCCGGATTCCAATCAGAAGTTTTATTATAAAAACGCCGACCGTCCCAGCGGCGAACTTCCCAATTAAATCCGGTCGGTGTAATATCGTAGGTATCATCAAGAAGCTGACGAATTTTCCAAAAATCATCATCGCCGCGAATTGGACGGCAAATAATATTGGACGATTTACTTGTGTCCATGGAATACCCTCCTGTTTGAAAAACTTGTCTAAACGGCAGGAGTTTAGACCCACTCAGCTATGCTTTCGCCATCAGCTTGCCAAGACTATCATAGAAAGCCGGGATCATTTCGGTCAGCGGTAAATCAATTATATCATTTATCGAAAGTATGTCACCACCAACTTTGCCAATTGCCGATATCGGGATATTATTATTTGCACAGAGTTCAACCAGCTTTTCACCGTTATTTTTATCAACTGAGACAATAATTCTCGATTGTGTCTCGCCAAACAATAAGCAGTCGGCACGAAGATTCTCATCAATATGAATTTCTGCACCGATAGCTTCTTCTTTATTGGAGATACAGCATTCGGCCAGCGCCACAGCCAAGCCGCCGTCGGCACAATCATGCGCCGACTTAATAATTCCCGATTTTATCGCTTCATAAACCGCATCCTGAATATCTTTTTCAAATTGTAAATCAAGTTCCGGAATCGGGCCTGTGTTTTTGCCAAAAATTGTGTGAATATATTCAGATGCACCTAATTCTTCTTTGTTTTCACCTATTAAATAAATCAGGTCACCTTCATCCTGGAACCATTGGGTGGTGACATGCTTCAGATCATCGACAATACCGAGCATCCCGATTGTTGGCGTCGGGAACACCGCCCGATCGATATCTTGATTATAGAAGCTGACATTCCCGCCGGTCACCGGTGTTCCAAACATCCGGCATGCCTCGCCCATCCCGGCCACCGCCTCGGAGAACCCATAATAGATTTCCGGCTTGTACGGATTGCCAAAATTCAAACAGTTGGTAATTGCCACTGGCCTCGCCCCGGAACAGGTAACATTGCGGGCCGATTCAGATACCGCCTGTTTGGCGCCTTCTCTGGGATTCAGATAGCAGTACCGCCCATTACAATCGGTCGCCATCGCAAGAGCTTTTGGCGTTTTGCGAATACGTAATACGGCCGCATCGGAACCCGGCTCGACAACGGTATTAGTACGGACTTGAGAATCGTACTGATCAAACACCCATGATTTATCACAAATATTCGGCGCCGCCAGCATCGTCAGCAAATCTTTATTCCAGTTCCTGTCAAGCGGATAATCATTCAGATCAAATTTCGCCAGTTCATCGATATAATCCGGCTTTTTGGTTTTGCGATGATAGACAGGTGTGCCGCCGCCAAGCGCCAGGACTTCCGACGGTATCTCGGCCACCGTCTCACCATCAAGACGAACCTTAAATATCCCGCTGTCGTTGGCCTCACCGATTATGGTCGAATCAAGTTCCCATTTTTCAAAAATGCGGCGAACATCCTCTTCCTTGCCTTTCTTAACACAAACCAGCATCCGCTCCTGCGATTCGGACAGAAGTATCTCATACGGCGTCATACCGTCTTCGCGGACAGGAACCTTATCTATATCAATTGTAACTCCGGAATCGCCGCGCGCCGACATCTCGGCGCAGGAACAGGTTATTCCGGCCGCGCCCATATCCTGAACGCCGACCACCAAATCTTCTTTGATTATCTCAAGCGTTGCCTCAAGCAAAAGTTTTTCCGTGAACGGGTCGCCTATCTGCACCGCCGAACGTTTCGCCTCCGATTCCTCGGACAATTCTTCCGAGGCAAAAGTCGCCCCGTGGATTCCATCCCGGCCGGTCTTGGAACCGACTATCATCACCGGATTCCCGGCACCCTTGATTATCGCCGATATCATCATGTCAGTTTTGGCGATTCCCACCGCCATCGCATTGATAAGCGGATTGCCGGTGTAGGCCTCGTCGAAATATGTCTCCCCGGCTACAGTCGGAACGCCGAACGAGTTACCATAATCGCCGATACCGCGCACGACACCATCGACCAGATACCGCACTCGCGGATTTTCCGGAGAGCCGAACCGCAGTGAATCAAGCGAGGCAATCGGCCGGGCGCCCATCGTAAAAATATCTCGCAGGATTCCGCCGACTCCGGTTGCCGCACCCTGATACGGTTCCAGCGCCGAAGGGTGATTATGCGATTCGATCTTAAAGACACAGGCCAGACCATCGCCAATATCAACCGCGCCGGCATTTTCCTCACCGGCCCCGGTCAGAAGATTTTCGCCTTCACGCGGAAGGGTTTTTAACAAAGCGATTGAGTTTTTGTACGAGCAGTGTTCCGACCACATTACAGAAAATATTCCAAGTTCGGTAAAATTCGGCTCACGCCCCAGTATCTCTATAATTTTTTGATATTCTTCTTCGTTTAATCCGTGTTCCTTGACTAATTTGGCAGTAACTTTCGGCTCTTTTGGCTTTTCCATCGGCTCCTCCGGTTTTATATAGTCCCGGTAGGTCGGATTCTGAGTATTACCCGCCGCAGCGGGTGAAACGAAAAACCCGACACAATCAGGTCATTAAAGAAACGAATATAGAGAAGTCATTTAATTGAGTCAATGAGAATGTTGAGATTCAGGTATTTGAAATTAGGTTATTTTGTATCAATTCTGGCAAAAGTCCCGCTAGTTCTCAAGCAAAGGTAAAATTCATTGGTGTTCCAAAGGAAACTGGGTATTGGAAGACCGACGTAGCCATCAGGCAGCTCGGGTTTTACTACACTGAACGTAACTGAATCAAAATTAATAAAATTGTAGCGTAATTTATGAATATTTTCCAACGGAGCGAAATTTATGGTATCCGCTTGCTGGCAATAAATGATTTGTTGAGTATTTAAAAACATGGTATCCGCATAAACCCAATACCTGCCTGTGCGTTCTCTATTCAGGTATTCATAAGATTCAGGGGCAATAATCTGAGCATTGAAACTAATAGCACTTAATGTTAAAATTGAAATTATATCAATTGATATTGGAGGTACACTAGATAGTTTGGTCTCTGTAAATTCCATCTCCCAGGCACCCTTAAATTGATCGCGGTATTTAGTGTCAACGATATGATTATTACATGCCAAAATAAGAATAATTACAATTAAACCAACAATCTTCATTATTATATTTCTTGTTATTATAAACAGTTTCATTATTCTTTATTTCCTTGCCGGACGAAAATACCTTTTGTTTTCATGGCATATCCCCACCATAAGATATAATCATGAGGAATATTTAAAATAGTGACGCCATTGGAATCAGGCCACCTAAAATCATAAATACGAAGAGAATCGTTGCTGATATATATAAAACCATAATCTTGAATAATAGTGTCACCGATATTAAAACGAAAAGTATCACCTATTTTATAAAGATTACCATTATATTGATTTACTAATAATGTATCATCGCGGAAGATTTCAATTAGAAATGAAAGCCTTTCCCAGCCAAAATATAGAACCGATTTCATCGGGATTAATTCTTTAACGTTAGATAATTTATGATCGCCCCAAATTCCCGGCCAAATTACTGAATCTATTACTATCGAAGAATCTATTGGAAATAAAGGTTCGGAAAAAGCGGTATATTCTTCAATCCAACAAAGGTTTTCCCCAAGCGGAGTCACTACTATTTTATCTCTTTCGCAACCAAAACCTGCGAAGAAAATGACAAATGCAATTATTAAGAAAACCGGAATATATCTAAAATATTTCATTTTGACCCCACCCAATTATATGTCAATATAACGTATTATTACCGCATTTGTCAAAATTATTTTGGTAAAAATACACTTCTGGTTCCGTCAGGTCTTGATCACGAAGTGATTGTGACCTGACGGCATATTAAAATTTATTTATCAGGCATTTCCTCTTTATATTTTTTTGTCATTTCAGCAGAATCAATCCAATTTACAGTGAGTCTGATCAAATCCTTCAAATTTTTTAAATCTAGTTCAGGCCACTTTCTTGTATAGTGTGTTTCATCATTTCCAAGCCACGCCGCTCTTTTGGCGGTTGCCTGAATATTATCATCTTTGATTAATTCGATACAATCCTTTAAATACTTCTTTGAAATATCTTCACAAGATTCACCTAGTGAAATAAGATAATCTTTTATTAAAAACTCAAGCGCCCTGCGATATCCACAACCGCATATTTCATTTAAACCATTTTCTTCAGCATATTCTGACTGAACATATATTTTCCTGAATTTTATGGATACAGTTTTTATAGTTTTAGGGAAATCTGAATGTTTAACATAATAAGGAAGTGCGGTAGATTGCAAAGAGAAATTTTCCTCAAATTTCCTATATGTTTTATAATAACCCACAAAAATGCCTTTGCAATCAGATTTTGGGCATTTGAAAACAATTGATAAATACCTATCTCCCCCATTTCGATGAAGCTCATGAGCTCCCAGAAACTTTGCAGTAATACCGTCATTACAAATTGGGCATTTGTCGGGATATTTATTTATATCGCAATATTGTTCTTCGTTTGAAGTATTTATATATTTTATCTGCATAGCGTTATTTTTCCTCTTTTATTTTAATATAATTCCGGAAATGAAATCTTGGTATCACAAAATCAAATTTTTTCATTTTTCTTTTCCCTTTAAAAAATCATTTCAATTAGTATATTTCAAATTATGAAAGATCTGCTTAAACAGATAAAGAAAAATATCGCCGAAAAACAGATGATTTCTGCCGGCGATAAAATCCTTGTCTCTTCTTCCGGCGGTCCGGATTCTACAGCATTGCTATATATCCTCCATAAATTGAAGAAGAATTTGAAATTTGAATTACTGGCCTGCTATATTAATCACAAAATCCGGCCGAAAGCGGCCAAAAATGAGATTAAATTCTGCCGCGATTTTTGCAACAAATTCAATATCCCATTTATTATAGCCGAGGCTGATATCCCCAAATACGCGAAAGAGCAAAAACTCTCAATTGAAGAAGCCGGACGGAATTTCCGCAAAACTATTCTGCAGAAAATCGCCCGCGATAATAACTGCAATAAAATCGCCCTGGGGCATCATCTCGATGATACTATCGAAACAATCCTGTTCCGGCTTTTTCGCGGAACCGGACCCGGCGGACTGGGTCCGATAAAACCGATCTCCAATCAATTTATCCGCCCTCTTTTTAATATCCCCAAAAGTGATATTGTCACTTTTTTGAAAAAAAATAAAATTAATTATATGCTGGACAGGTCAAATCTTGAATCCGATTTCAGCCGCAATTATATCAGGAATAAAATTATCCCGGTTGTTGAGAAACATTTCGGCCCAAAATATAAAAGTTCTATTGAGAATTTTATAAAGATTATATTGGCTGAAGATAAT
>CBFCZE010000123.1:0-8089 GCA_965602655.1 uncultured bacterium | reverse complement strand
TATTTCCGATATTACCCAATTGATTGGCCTCTCCCATACAATACCCAATCTCTTTATGTATCTTAAGGGCATCATTTAAATTTTCCAGTGCCTTTTCCAGATCGCCCTGAATATAAAATATATTTCCAATATTACCCAATTGTTCGGCTTCGCCCTGACGATACCCAATCTCTTTATTTATCTTCAGGGCATCATTAAAATATTCCAGCGCCTTATCAAAATCGCCTTTACCCGCGTATATCAAACCGATATTGCCCAAATCAGCGGCCTTGCCCTGACGATACCTAATCTCTCCGTGAATCTTCAGTGCATCATTAAAATATTCCAGCGCCTTATCAAGATTGCCCATATCCGCGTATATCAAACCTATATTGCCCAGATCAGAGGCTTCGCCCTGACGATACCCAATCTCTTTGTGTATCTTAAGGCCATCATTATAATATTCCAGCGCCTTATCAAGATCGCCTTTATCTTTGTATATCAAACCGATATTGCCCAAATTATCGGCCTCGCCCTGACGATACCCAATCTCTTTGTCAATCTCTAAAGCGTCTTTATGATATTCCAGCGCCTTATCAAGATCGCCTTTTGCATTGTATATATTCCCGATATTGCCCAGATCATTAGCTTCGCCCTGACGATACCCAATCTTTTTGTGTATCTTAAGGGCATCATTATAATATTCCAGCGCCTTATCAAGATCGCCTTTATTCTTGTATATCAAACCGATATTGCCCAAAGCCGCAGACTGGATGATAATGGCATCATTTTTTATTATAGCCTGAATATCTGTCCTTTTTGAAATGCCCAGCGCTTCGCGATAAAATTCTTTGGCTTTTTTATATTCACCTAAAGTAAAGAGGCAATTACCGGCAACTATACAAAAGCTCATTTTGTCTTTGGGGTTCATCATTAAGGCCCGGCAATTTTCGATTTCTTTGGCCGCCTCCTTGTTTTTTTCTGCCCCGGCCAATTCCGTTATTATGCCTATCCTCTTAACGACCTCGATATCATCTGAATAGGGTACTCCGTCAATAAACCAGCTTGAACCGGTTTTCTTTTCAAGCTCTTTGGTCCTGTTTTCGAGCTTTAAAATATTGGAATTGATATGTTCCATTAAATCATCGGGAATCGGGACCGCTTCGGTTTCAGTCACAAACCGGGTTTCCTCTACGACCGAACTTCGGTATAGTCTGAGTCCATAACTGTCCAATAGTTCATAAACTTCAATTAGCTGTTTATCAATGGAGCCATAAACGTTTTCTTTAAAAACATCGATTAGTTCGCCGCCTTGATACTCCTCCGGAAATCTGAAGTAAAGCTGTACTTTTCCATCCTGGGCGGTAATACTTCCGACAAAATGATGCGACCACCAGTGATATTTGCTTTTAACCGGGATATCGGTATGCTTCAGAATTTCAAGATTGACCCGTGTGTGATCCCGGTCGAGTTCATCGCCGAGCCGAATCAGTCCCGCCAAAAGCGGCAGTCTTATTGGATCACCTGAAAGCGCACTGTCTTTGAGCTTGCTTATATCTTCTTTTCGATGATATTTGGCCACAGTCGCAATAAACTGGATGTAATCGGAAGCAATATTAAAATTTGAATTTTTAGGATCAACCGAAAACAACTCGTTTATCATTTCGAAGCTTGATTGGTGGTGATTTTCCCGAATAGTCTCCAATTCCTTGATGGTGTAATTCTTCTTTTTTGAAATTCCGGCATTATCCGGCGATTGCATACCGATATCGTGTAGCAAAACAGCCCCAGTCAGAATAAAACGCTCATGCTCGTTAAGAAGTCCCTTTTTTTGGGAGAGAAGTTGTCCGAGCAGTTTTATTATACGTCGGGAATGGTCGGATCCGTGATTCGTGTAATGCCGAATGAGAGTTCCGGCCCAGATTTTATCGGATTCAGTTTCAATAGTATGAAGATATGACTTAAGAATCTTTTCTTTTATTTTCAGACAAGCCGGAAGATTTTTTACAATCATTATTGCGATGCCTTATGGTATAACCGTCCCTGATTTTATATGAATATATCCATAATTTTACAATATGTCAATAATGTATCGGAAGATTGGTACTAATTGTATTAATATAATTTTTAGACATCTGTTTTTATTCATTTCCAGACTGTTTTCTCTGTTTTTTTCGATTTTTCTTAATTTTCTCAATTTTTTTTAATTTTTTCAATTTTCACTGACAGAATCTGTCAGTGGGTGGAGCGATATTTCGCATATGAGAATAATTATAAAATAATCAAAAGCCCCTTATAAGAGGAGGGATGGAAAACCCTGCTTCGGGATCGTCCGGTGAACCCGGTAGAGGCTGATTTCCAAAATTAGTCTCTTTTTGACCCGGGCCGACTCATTTCCGGCTAAATGACGGCCTGATAACGGGAGATAGTGCGATCGGGTAGTTTTAATACTTTATGTGGGGCAGTATAAAACGAGTCAGCTTTCTGGATGCTGATGGGAAACTTCTTAAACTGCTCTTTTTTCAGGTTTCCGCCCTGAAAGCACGACCGGATCCCGGGCAGGGTAGATAAAAAAAAGACAAAAAAAACCGGCCCAAAATCGGGGCCGGTTTTTGTAATATTACTATTTTCCAATTTTAATCATCCATACCGTCATCGATTTCCGGTATTTGTCCGCAGTAATGTCTCCATCGCCCAAAGAACATACCCATCCCGGATTCTTTGGGGTTCTCATGATAATGCCCTTTTAACACACCAAGGATATTGCCGTCGGCGTCATAATAGTATCCTCTGAACCATCCGGCATGGCGATGTCTGGGAGATAACGAATTGCCCGTATGGTATCGGCCCTTTATTAGACCTTCAAACTGCCCAAATTTGTCGATATACTTGCCATAAAATTGCTTATCATCCCAGGTTCCCCTCAGGTGCCCTTTTAAAATATTGTGATGACTCATCCATTTGCCATAGAAGACATTTTCGCCGTCTTCATTTTTACCCCAGCGTCCGGCCAGAAATCCTTTTGGACAGCCCACTCTTTTAACCTTAAAAGCATGGAAGGCGACGGCGTTGAAGTCGTCCAAATAATAGACGGTATCCAGTGTAGCCAGTTCTGTCGAGTTAAAAGTGATTTCAAATGGCGTTGTGGAAAAAGTTACCGTTTCGGGAGTGGCTTCGGTTGTTTCATCCAGTTTCGGAATTATGATGTTGACAAAAATGCCGTCATGATGGACCGTCGTGAATGAAGCCCACTCAATCGTTTCACGTTCTGTCCGCTCAAGAATATAATCCTGTCCGGGTTCAAAACGGATTAATCGGCGCAGCACTTCGGCTCCCCTCGAAACCGAAAGAGAACCGGACCAATCGGTAACCTCGGTTACGGTGGGATCAAATCTCAGCTGTCCCCATACGATTCGGAGTGCATAAATATCGTAAGTATCGCTGGCAATAGCCGACTCTACTTCAGATGTAGCCAGCATCGGATCATCGAATTCCACATCATCAGTCATCTCCGCAGCAATAACTTCGGAGCCAAATGCCGGTTCCTCATCGGTTGGTTTGAAACCGCCGAATTCCTCAGAGATGTCAGCAACATCGCCGGACGTTGAATTATCGCTGCATCCACCAATCAAAGCGACCAGACTCAGCGCCAGAATTGTAATAAACAGTTTACGTAACATGAATAACCTCCAATAATTTAAAATATCAGGTTCTTTTCTTTATCAATATTAATATCAAAAAACATACCAAAAACCGGCGGCGGGTTAACTCCCTGACAGATAACAATATGAATAACAACAATAAAAAACAATCTGGTCTTTTTTTGAACATCTGGGTACAAACAGTTTATTATGTCCCAAATGGGACAATTTGCAAATAAAAAAGCCGCCTTGAATAAGCGGCCTTATACTATTAATTACAAATTACAGGTTCGTATAATTGGGACCGCCGCCGCCCTCAGGCGTAGTCCAGGTAATTATTTGATACGGATCGGCGATATCACAGGTTTTACAATGAACACAGTTTGACGGTGTCAGCTGAAGTTTTTTCTGTCCCGGATTTTTTTCATCCTCTACCATCTCATAAACTTGGGCCGGACAAAAATGCTGGCAGGGATTGCCGTATTCTTCGGTACATTTGGTATTGCAGATGTCAAAATCGGTTATCACCAGATGCGACGGCTGGTCCTCTTCATGCTTGGTGCCGGAACGAAAAACGTCGGTTAGTTTATCAAAAGTATATTCATTGTCAAATTTAAGATCCTTTTTGACAGCATCACTGCCTTTGCGAGCAACATATGAATCGATAGGCATCATATGCTTATGATCGGGATGGCTTTCACGGCGATTAAAAATTCCACCACCGCCGGTAACCATCTGAAGACCGGAGTGAACCAATCCCATAAATAAACCATCCTCAAAACCGGCATGGAAATTCCTGACCTTATATAATTCCTCTTTGGCCCATGAATTTTCAAATCTGTTTTCCATGCCTTTGAGTGTCGCGGCACTGAAATCATCTTTCTCAAGCGCCTCAAAAACGGTTTCAGCGGCCAGCATACCGGATTTTATCGCGAGATGAATTCCTTTTAGTTTCTGCGAATTCAAAAATCCGGCCGAATCGCCAACGAGCAGAAGGCCGTCATGATACAGCTTCGGCATGGCATAATACCCGCCCTCCGGAATCGTCTTGGCCCCATAATGAAGCATTTTGCCGCCGTTGAATATCCGCCGGATTTCGGGATGCGTTTTGAATTTCTGCATTAAAAAATGAGGATCATTGGTCGGATTGGGGCTATTGAGACCGACAGCAAATCCCACCGCCGCCATGTTGCCGCCCATATCATAGACAAACCCTCCGCCATATTCTTCGGAAGGAAGCGGCCAGCCGAAAGTATGGATGATCTCGCCATCGCCAAGCCGGCCTTCAGGGATTTCCCAGACTTCCTTGACACCTGTCAGATAGGTCTGGGGCAATTTGCCGTGATCGATATTAAGTTTTGAGTAAGCCTGTTTGGTCAACGAACCATGAACGCCTTCAGCTAAAATAGTAACTTTGGCCTTAATAATCGATCCCGGTTCAAAATTCGAACGGGGGTTCCCTTCCTTATCCAGACCCAAATCAACTGTCTGCACTCCGGTCACCCGGCCATCTTCAACAATAAGCTCACAAGCCCCCGTTTCGGGGAATATATTTATCTCCATCGCTTCAACCTGCTCGGCCAGCCAGGAAGAGAATTTATTCAGAGATATAATATAGTTGCCGTCATTTTTTAGTGATTCCGGCAGGAAAGGAAGTTTGAATTTTGATTTTTCGGTCAGGAACAACATGGAGTCGGTATGAACCTTTTTTTCAAAAGGAACATCTTTTTCAAGATAATCAGGCATCAACTCCTGAAGAGATCGCGGATTCAAAACGGCCCCGGATAGGGCATGAGCGCCTGGGTATGAGCCTTTATCGGCAATTACCACCTCAGGCATGGATACCCTGCCTTCGGACCTTTTTATCAGACTGGCCAGATGGCAGCCAAAAGACAGCCCGGCCGGACCGGCCCCAACAACAAGGATATCGACGTCAAGCACTTCTCTTTCAATATCCATATCAGATTTTCCTATTTTGAATATTTGCTCTGGTATTTGGTGTCAAACAGAGAATTTATTTTTTGGTTCTACGATTACTTTTTGGTGGTCTCGGCACATTCTCATTGTTTGGTTTCAATCCGTTATTTCTGAGTTGAAGCATTTCAGTAATTTTTTCTCGATTACAGCCAACCGTCATCAGTCGACCCGATACAATAATCGGGACACGCAACAGATCGTTATCATCTGCCATCATATTAATAATCTCATTTCGCGCCGGTATGAATTTATCGAATTTATTCTTCTTATAAATTTTTGAATCGATATTAAGAAAATGCTGCAAATCAAAATGCCTGAGTAAGAGAGAGATCTCAGGCTGCCCAAGCGGGTCGGTTTTAATATCGTGAATTTGCAGTTTAATATCCTGTTGCATAAGATAATTTTTGATCTCATCACACTGACTATTCTTTGGGTCGATGTAAATCACAACTTTTTTAAACATTAATGCCTCCAGAAACAAATCAAAAATGTGCTCTCCTTTTCGAGATGATCCATTAAATATCTAACTCGAAAATATCGCTGGCAGGGTTATAATATTATCGGCACCCTCGCCAGAATTGTAAAGTATAAAAAATATTTTCGCTTTGTCCATTAGAACTTTTCGTTTCTTTAAAATTTAAGAGCGAATCCGGCTCAATTGTAATATATTAAATTTTTTGTAAAAAAACAATCAACAATTTTGTTCCAAGACTAACATAACCTCTTCCCGAACCATCTTCAGAATTGCCATATACTAGACCAAAATTTTATTTTTGCAATTCCGGTAAAGGCAATTATTTAAACGTATTTGCTTCCCTTAAGTTTCAGATACTTTTAATAAATATTAGCGTTCTCTTTGAAGTAATAACGAATCAGGTCATATTATTGTTTATTGCTTTTTAATATTAATGTCAGAAATAGATTATGGCCGACCAAATGAATTTAGAGCGGGGAATTTTTCAGGGCCAATTCATTTTCGTTTGATTTTTTCTCCGGATAAACCAGTTCGACTTGCGATTGGGAAAACTCCTTCAGTTTTTCTATAACGCCTTCTATAAGAAAATCAGGAGTTGAAGCTCCTGCAGAAAGACCGACAACATCAATCTGTTTATTCTCATCCTCAAACCATTCGGGATTGATTTCCAAGGCAGAATCAATCAGATAGGCACGACTGCAAAAAGCCTTGGATATTTGAACCAGGCGATTGGAATTGGCCGATGATTTTGAGCCAACAACCAGCATAATGTCGACAGTTGGAGCTAATTTGGTTATGGCGGCCTGTCGTTGAGAAGTGGCGTTGCATATGGTATTGAAAACTTCAATTTGAGGGAACTTCTTACGGGCAACATTCTCAACTTCAGTAAAATCGGCGATACTGGCAGTCGTCTGAGCGGTTAAAGCAACTTTATTGTAAACAGATTCTATTTTTTCAAGCTCCGATGTGTCGGCTATTACCTTTACCCGATCCGGTGCATGACCGACAATACCAATTGTTTCATCATGTTCACTATCACCAAAATGCAAAATCTGATAGCCGGTTCTTGCCAATTTTCTAATAATCTTATGAATTCTTATAACCAGCGGGCAGGTGGCATCCACTGCATTCAATCCTTTAGCGGCCGCTTTTTGGAATATATCCGGTGAGGCACCATGGGCGGGAATGATGACCGTTCCATCCTTTATATTCTCTATACTCTTGGCCTGGCCCACCCCTTCCGAACGAAACTTTTCGACAATAGCTTCATTATGAACAATTTCCCGGAAAATAGTAACATTTTTATCCTGACGAGATGTCTCTTCAGTCATTGAAATAGCCCGCTTAACGCCCATGCAGACACCATAATAATCGGCAACAATTATTTTCTTCATATCGTCTCTTTACACCCCTTCCCCTTTTTATATGCTTACTTAAATTCCAGTCGTCAGTTGTGATACTTGTGAAGGCAATACGAATTTATCAAGAAAATATTTAACCAGTGTCTCATTCATATGTAATTCGGTGTGAAACGAGCTAACCAGGCAATTATTTTGAGATAAAAGAACCGGCTTATTTTTGTATTCGGCCAAAACCGAAACCGCACGACCTGTTTCTTTGACCAAAGGAGCTCTAATAAACGATGCCGGTACAGTCATTTGCTTACCATCAAGGTTGAGACTGATATCGGCGAAAAAAGAATGTATCTGACGTCCATAGCCGTTCCGAATAACTGATATATCTATTACCTTAAGCGGCTGAATGGTCGGTTCATCAACCTTAGAGGCCAGCATAATCATTCCTGCGCAGGTACCCCAGACCGCCTTTTGTTTCGTAAAGAGAATCAATTCCTGTCGTAAAGAAAACCTATCAATGAGATTGCTGATAGTTGTCGATTCCCCGCCCGGGATAATAAGTCCGTCTAATTCATTTAAATCATCAGACGAACGGACTTCCCGTCCGGAAACACCTAAAGTAAAAAGCTGATGCAGATGTCTTTCAAAATCACCCTGAAGGG
>CBFCZE010000122.1:0-8091 GCA_965602655.1 uncultured bacterium | reverse complement strand
TTGGTCTTCTTCAGGTTCACCGGACAACTGTTTACCATAGATAGGATACAACGGATCATCGCGTTCAAGTATGAATCCGGCTTTTTGGAAAACAGATTCGGGACCGGTCCAGACGTTATCAGCCGAAAGATCATGTCCCCGACGCGGGAATCCCTGGACATACATAACTTTCTTACTAGACAAATCCTTTAGTATTTCTTTGAGGAAATAATGAGCCAGGCCGATTTCACGGTACTTTGGAAGAAGAAGAAAACAGGTAATCGCCCAGACATCCGGATCGGGTGCAAATTTGTACTGATCGCACAGATTTACCAGACGATCGCGCGGGCCGACCTGGCACCACCCGGCCGGTTTGTCATCGACATACAAAAGATACCCGTCGTACTGACCGGCTCCGAAAAGATTTTCCCGGCGAATTCTATTTTCCTCGGCGGTGCTAAGGCTCCAGGCTTCCCAGGTTGTTGTCCACCAGGCAACACAATAACACCACCCGGTATTATTTTCGTCACAATGGATTTTATAGAAATCACCCTCGTGATCGGCATCCAATGGAATTACTTTAAGCTCCACCGCTTCCCTTTCCTCAGACATTATATCAATTATCGGCAATTTATTATCCCGTCTGAATTCAAGCAATAATAAACAATATAGTATTTTTAAACTAATGACAAAACCTGTCACACTCTTACCGTATCTTCTTATTATTCTGCCTTTCAACAAGATAAATTCCGCCCAGAATCAATCCGGCACCTACGAATCCTGCGATATTAAGAGTTTCGCCAAGAATCGGCATCGCCGCCAATGTCGTCACCACCGGCTCAAAATATAAATATACACCGGTTCTAATGGCGCCTTTTTGGGTGATACCTTCCAGCCATATCCATTGCGCGACTCCGGCACAGATTACACCGAGTCCGATCAGGATAAGTACAATATGATAAGGCAAATCTATAAATTTATGCAAAGGCGAGGTCGACAAAGTGAATAATGATAAACATATGGCCGGGATTATCAATATGGCAACCATGACGGCCAGGGGATTATAGCTCTTCGTTAATTTTCGCGTCATAATTGTATAAATTGTCCAAGTAATACAGGTGAACAGAATTATCCAGTCGCCGACCGATTGAAGCCAGCCCAGGTTGCCCAATTTTCCTTTGGAGATAAGAAGTATCACACCAAAAGTAGCGACCAATATTCCAATTACTTTTCGTCTGTTCAGATTTTCTTTCAGGACAATCCGCGAGGCAATCGCAATAAAAACCGGACATGTAGCAATCAACCAGGCTGTGTTGGTGGCGCTGGTATAAATTAGACCGAACGCCTGCAAAACTACATGAAATCCAAAAAGTAAAGAAACGATAATAATCAGTGTTAGATCGGAGCGTTTGAAATTAAGATTTATTTTGCGAACCTTTTTTACAATTAATAAAACCGACAAACCAAGTAGAAATCGGATTGTGATAATCTCGCTTGGAGTCAAATACTCCAGAGACATTTTGGTTCCGATAAATGACAACCCCCAAAAAATAACGGCCAGAAGAAGTAGAATATTTATCATCGTCAAAATTCCTTTAGTTGCGAAGAAAAGATTATAGTATATTGATATTCTTATGGCAAGTCAAAGAAATCTCTATTCCACCCTTATAATCGCCACCTTTGCGGTTTCATGGGCATCGATATTAATCATATTGTCCGGCGCCGAAGCGTTACCGACCGCTTTCTATCGGATGGCACTGGCCTCGGCTATTCTGGCCGTACCGGCAGTTCCAAAGTTGATTAAAATTTTCCCCATACTTACTAAACAACAGATGATACTTCTTCTTTTTTCCGGTTTGGCGCTCGGTCTCCATTTTGCCACATGGATAACCTCGCTTTTTTACACAACTATCTCCAACTCAGTCATTCTTGTCGCTACACAACCGGTTTTCTTAATGATAATGGAGGCTATTCTACTTAAAGAAAAAATAGTCGGAAAAGCTATATTCGGAATGCTTATCGCCCTGGCCGGTATGATATTGATATCAGGTGGCGATATAAATCTTGGCATCGAGTATCTCTGGGGCGATTTTCTGGCCCTGGCCGGTGCCTTTTTTGCCGGAACTTATCTTCTGATCGGTAGGAAACTCCGTGCCCGTCTTGATAATCTTGAATATGTCTTCATCGTCTATTCAATCGCCGCTATATTATTATTGATAATATCGCTTTTCTATAATGAAAATATCACCGACTATCCAACAAAAGTGTGGATATTCTTTTTTCTGCTGGCTCTGATTCCGACGGTAGTAGGTCATTCGCTTTATAACTGGCTCCTCAAATATATTCCGGCCTACCGGGTGGCAACCGTAATTCTGGGCGAACCGATAGGCGCCACAATACTGGCGATATTCTTCTTTAATCAGATACCGGGCTGGTGGACCATGATCGGCGGGGTGTTGATTCTATTCGGTATATATATTGTCCTGCGGCAGTCAAGCCTTGCCAAATCGGACGGCTAAACTCTTTATTCAATATCTATTGACATAACAATATTATTTTATTTTTATACTATCATGCAATCGAAGTGCTTTTTTGTCATTCCCTCACAAAAAATAACTGTAAAGTATCTTATGGTTATTTTACTGCTCCTATTTTCTGTCAGCGGGTTTGCATCCACGGACAAAATCGGCAAAAGAAAGAATATTACCAGCATTAGAGCAGGTTTCTGGGGTCCGACCCATTTATCATTTGATGAAAAAAAATATGATTTGGAAACAAGTTTCAGTTTCGGAATAAATATTGACAGGATCAGAAAAAACCGATACTACACCGGGTTCGCTATTGATTTATACCGCGTCCGCACAAAAGAAACCGATGAGGAGGTATCCTTACTTAATTTCGGTTTTGCAATCAAAAGAGACTATCCTCTGAGAAATGCCAATCTTTCGATTCGTCCATCACTGACAGTTGGACTGGCGCTTAAATCAGAATTAACTTTTGTCGAAAAATCGGGACACTTCACGGCCAAAGCGACCGTAGATATTATCAGCAACATAGATAAACCGGTTTCCTTTCTTATTGAAGGCGGTTTCTTCTGGGCTGTCGGTGGGATGGAAAACAAAACCAAAATCTACAGTTCCCCGGCGCCAATTCTTCGAGCCGGTCTGATGTTTTAAGTTTCAAATATCACAATTGTTACGTATATAGATATATGAAATTACATATTCGGTTTTTGACTTTAATTCTTTTCGGACTATTTATATTTTTCGGTTGTGAAAAAAGTAATTCGCCGTCCGGTGAAAACATTGGGGCAGATCCAATCAACTGGGTTGGAAGCGAAGTTATTTTCACCAATATTGAGGGCAAAAAGGAAAACTCAATTATTTTCTTTTATGCCGATTGGTGCGGTTATTGTCATAAGATGGACCAGACAACATTTTCCGATGCTGACGTGGCCAGCATATTGAATCAATCATTTAACAACGTCAGGATTAACGCCGAGTCGGATACTCTTTTGGTGCATTTTGATTCAACTGTCACCGGACGACAGATGAAAGTAATTTACGAAGTGGGTGCTTATCCGACTATTTGTGTCTTTAAAGGGGATGGTGATTATTTAACTCGAGGCATTGGCTATACCTACCCGGATGATTTCGTTACGGTTCTTCATAGAATATTAGACGGTGATTTCGATTAAGTAATTCTCGTTCTTGACAGTTATCCATTGTTGTCATTACATTACTTCTCAATATGATTAGCTTTCCATTAAGCGGCGTTGAAACATACTGGTGGCTTCCGGCCGTTGTCGCCTTTATAATTTCATTTTTTACATCGATGGGCGGCGTCTCCGGCGCCTTTTTGTTACTGCCGTTTCAAATCAGTTTTCTCGGTTTCACCGGACCGGCGGTCAGCCCGACCAATCTTGTTTATAACATTGTGGCAATACCGGGCGGCGTTTACAGATTTATCCGTGAACAAAGAATGGTCTGGCCCTTAATATGGATTATAATAATCGGTACTCTTCCGGGAATATTTCTGGGAGCCATAATCAGAATTAAATACCTCCCCGAGCCGACATCATTTAAATTCTTCGCCGGATTGGTGCTGGTTTATATCGGCATAAGATTAGTGCTGAACATTCTCGATAAATCCAAAAGCGATAGTATAACATCATCCAAAAACTTTTCAGTGACCGATGCGTATTTCAATTTTAAAAATACCGGTTTTAAATTCAATGAAACCGAATACAAAACTTCGACGACTGGAATTTTACTTTTGAGTTTTATTGTCGGGATAATCGGCGGTACTTATGGTATCGGCGGGGGGGCAATAATTGCCCCGTTTCTGGTCGCTGTGTGCAGTCTGCCGGTATTTGCCGTAGCCGGACCGGCGCTGATGGGCACCTTTGTTTGCTCGATTGCCGGTGTTTTATTCTACACGGCAATTGCACCATACTACGCCGATACCGGTTTGGCAATAACACCCGACTGGCTTTTGGGTTTTATGTTTGGTCTTGGTGGTCTGGCCGGAATCTATGCCGGCGCGCGATTACAAAAATATATACCGGCAAAAATAATCAAAATCATCCTCGCTATCTGTATTCTTTTTGTCGCCGGCAAATATATCATCGGGTTTTTCTGGTAAAGGCAGAATTGCTAACTAAAAGTCCGGGAAATATTCAAATAATATTTCAGGGATTTTCGATTGAACGCCGCCGGTTGATTTATAAAAATTCATCGCGGCGACATTCGATTCATTGGCTAAAACCCACATTTTCAGAATATCTTTTTCACGGCAAAATTCTTTGAGCTTGTTTATTAATTGTTTTCCAACTCCCTGCCTTTGATAATATTTTGCCACTTCAATCTCATAAAAAAGCATCATGCTCTTATTGCAATCGATACGGGGCAGTTCATACGCTATTAAAAATCCGGCAGGTTTATTTTCATCAAGCGCAACTATTAGATAATTCGTGTCTGATGAGAGTAGTCGATGTATATAATTTGTATCTTCAGGAGTCTTATTACCTTTTAATTTTAAATCCGAGATTGTCCTGTATGCGATTTCCTCATCGCCGGATTTTAGTCTTTTAATTTGCATGAGACACCATAGAAACCGTTCGCGTTTTCAACCGCCTATTATGGATTCCCGCCTCCGCGCGAATGACATTCGATACGGTTATTTTACCTTGATCTCTTCGTTGGTCAGCTCTTCCAGTTCGATTGTAAAATGACGCAGTAATGTTGCCTGACGGGTTATCTTGTATCCTCTTAATGTATCCTTACGGGCGGTGATACGTTCCATTACCATCGCAACATACTCCAGATGAGACCCGGTATAGACCCGGCGGGGTACGGCCAGACGTACCAATTCTCTTGGGGCCGATATTTTTTCGCCGGTATTGGGATCATATCCGCCGAACATAATCGATCCGATTTCTGCAGTACGAATACCGCCCTCACGATACAATTCCACCGACAATGTTTGACCGGGAAATTGATCGCTGGGAATATGCGGGAGATACTTGCCGGCATCGATAAATATGGCATGGCCACCGGTCGGCTTGATAATCGGCGCTCCGGCCTGTTCAAGAAGTTTGCCGAAATACTCCACCTGCCCGACACGATAAGCGAGGTAATCCTCTTTCAGGACTTCCTTTAATCCCGCAGCAACCGTTTCAATGTCACGACCCGACATTCCGCCATAAGTTGGGAACCCTTCGATGACAATCAGAAGTTCTGTCATCTTACGCGCCAGTTCTTCGTCATTTACGGCAATAAAACCGCCCATATTGGCCAGACCGTCTTTTTTCGCCGACATTAAGGCGCCATCAACGTAAGAAAACATCTCCTGAGCGATTTCTTTGATACTTTTGTTTTCAAAACCGGGTTCATACTTTTTAATAAAATACGCATTCTCGGCAAACCGGGCGCAGTCGAAAAAGAACATAATGCCAAACTTGCGGCAAATTTCTGAGGTTTCTTTGATATTGGCCATCGATACCGCCTGCCCGCCGGTAGAATTGTTAGTTACCGTCATAAAGATAACAGGAATTTTATCAACGCCTTTTTCCTCGATAAAACTCTGCAGTTTCTGAGTATCCATATTCCCCTTGAACGGAATCTCATCATCGAGGGCCGCTTCCGGGCAGGGAATATTTATAGCGTATCCTTCCTTATGCTGAACATTGGCGCCGGTGGTATCAAAATGGGTATTGTTCGGAACATAATCACCTTTTTTAAGAACAGTTGAGAAAAAGATATTTTCGGCGACCCGGCCCTGATGAACCGGCAGAATATATTTTTTGCCGGTAATATCTTTTATCGTCTTCTCAAAACGATAAAATGATTCGGCCCCGGCGTATGATTCATCACCCTGCATCACCGCCGCCCACTGATCTTTCGACATCGCTCCGGTTCCTGAATCGGTGAGAAGGTCGATATAGATTTCTCTTGCTTTTATTTTGAATACGTTAAATTTGACTCTATGAAGAATCTGTTCTCTCTGCGCCCGGGGCAAAAGTATAATAGGTTCGACTGATTTTATTCGAAAAGGTTCTGACGGATGTCTTGGTTCTATCACATTTCCTCCCAATGCAAGTCTAAATTTATTTGTACTAAAGATAATACAAAATCATATTTTTTTCAAGCTGAATTCGGCCTTCACCGAACCGGTCAAAATATTCATCGCATTACGGATTTCGGCCTTGTGAAACTCTTTCAAATGTTCCGCTTTTTCAACATTGTCGATTAAGCCAAGCTGTCGAAGCAACTCAATGATAACAGGATACAGTGCCCGCTGGTTACCGTCGTGGATTTTCACCGCGATGCCAATCGATGGATCTGCAAAACCGATGCCCTGAATAGATTCGGCCCCGATTTTGCAAACCGCATTATTCGGAAAAGTTCGCATCAGCGCCAGATCAAACCGTCCCTCACCGGAGAACATTACAGGGTGTTCCATCATGGCATCACGAATTCTAGTCAATGCTTTTATTTCGGTTTCATCTTTACCGTCCGCCGAGGCCAGCTTCCGAAATGCTACTGCCGTATGAATCATCGGCAGACCAAAATTCGGTGCCGAGCAGCCATCGACACTAATGACAATTTTTTCTTTGGGATATTCGTACATCCTAGCCACAGCCTCAAGAACCATCTGCTGAACCTTACCGTCAGCATTCAGATATTCGGCCGGATCCTCACCCAAAAATCGGGACAGGGCCAGAAATCCGGAATGTTTACCGGAACAGTTATGCCGGACGTTGTCAAGATGCTCATCATTTGTTGGAAACTCCCCGGTGACCTGCATATACAATGGTACATGACAGCCGCACTTGAGATGCTCCGGTTTATTTCCGGCCGCCTCAAGATTGGACATCACCATTTCGCGGTGTTCATCCGAGCCGACATGTGACCCGCACATAATAGATAACTGCTTTGGTGTGAAACCGTACTTATCGGCGGCGCCGGATGTAATCGTCGGTAAAAGCTGAAACGGCTTGGGCGATGATCGTGTAAAAGTAAAAAACTCCGGATCGCCGAGATAATGAGTCAGCCTGCCTTCACTATTGACCACCGCGATTGAGCCGTAATGAGTAGCTTCTTCACGGGCACCACGGTACACTTTGGCGACAATTTCAGCCTTTTCGGGTTTTTCTATTTCTTTGGTCATTTTATATATCCTTAAATAATCGTGTTAACGGACTACCGGGCGCCTGTATGTCTAGATTCATAAAATATCCAAAAGCTGTCTGATATGTTTCGTACCCGGCCTTTTTCAGCCTTTCTTCAGAACTGTCAAAAATCTGTTTGGTGATTACGGGCGATGCTTTGCTATTGGACAGATGTGTAAACGAATGCAGAATTATTCTTTCTGTCTCATTTTTCCTTGCCGCCCATTTGAGATTTTTAATCAGTTTGGTTTCGACATACGAGACATTTTCTTCATCTTTTTCCTCGACATCAATAAACCCGACCAGACAGTTTTCGAAAGTTTCGGTTTTATCGATTTCGGGAACAGTATCGAGTGTCCGCATACTTGTCTGGTATCCGAACCGTGTGCAATATATCATCAACAGTTTCATAGAAACCTCAGTATTAATAACAATTGACC
>CBFCZE010000121.1:0-8101 GCA_965602655.1 uncultured bacterium | reverse complement strand
GATTTTGAAGAATTATAAATATACTCATTAATATTACTATGTAAAAAGAGGTTTAGCGATATGAACGGCAACTATCCGGATTATAACAAGAAAGTAAGGGGCCTTATGGGCAAACTCGGCAAGGAAATTCCCGGTACAATGGCCGGTTTTGCAGGACTTCATAAAACGGCTTCCGCTAAAGGTGCTCTTAGTCACAAAGTCAAGGAATTGATCTCTCTGGCAATTGGAATTACAGTAAGATGTAATGGTTGTATAGCCTTCCATGTTCATGATGCTATACAGGCGGGAGCGACCAGACAGGAAATAATGGAAACAATTGGAGTGGCAGTTTTAATGGGCGGTGGCCCATCGGTTGTTTATGGAACTGAGGCGCTTGAAGCTGTAAATCAATTTGAGGCTGAAAAAAGGGGATAAAAAGGATTTAATCCCAATAATGGTAAAAGTAATAGCTTTTCCTTTAGTTCGGGATAATAGCCTTGTTGGTTCCCTGATTTTTTGTTATTATGAAATATGCAAATTTAGATGCCGTTACCAACAAAGACTTGCGTTGCGATCGTTTCAATTGCGGCTTCCATCATCGATCAGAAGGCAATGTCAGGAGCGAAGAGATCAAATGAAAACATATCTAGATTGCATTCCCTGTTTTTTTGAACAGACGCTCCGTGCCGGGCGGCTAGCCACCAATGATGAAAAATTAATCAAACGCCTTCTTGATAATCTTGGTAAGTTGTTAAATGGTATCTCTCTTGATAGCACACCGCCAGAGACAGCACGATTGATTTACCAAATGGTTAGGGATATAACGGGAAATCCTGATCCATATCGAGAACTAAAATGTAAAAGCACGCAACAAGCTCTTGCGCTATACCCATCCCCTAAGAAAATAATCGATGAATCCAGTGACAGCTTGTTAACTGCTATCCGCATTGCAATAGCAGGAAACGTGATTGACTTCGGGCCGAATGCTACTTTTAATATCGATACGGCGATCAAGGAAGCGCTGGATAAGGATTTTTCTATTTGCGATTACTCAGCCTTTAAAAGTTCCCTGGCGAAGTGTAAACAGATTCTATACATCGGCGATAATGCCGGTGAGACTGTTTTTGACCGGCTTCTTATTGAGCAGATGGATAAACCCGTTATATACGTGGTTCGCGAAACGCCGGTCATAAATGACGCCACCTTTGATGATGCAGTCGAGGCCGGTATTGATAAGGTCGGGACAATCATTTCCTCGGGTACAGACGCCCCCGGTACAATTCTAAGTACGTGTAGCCCCGAATTCAGACAGACGCTGGGCAAATCTAAATTTGTCATAGCCAAAGGACAGGGCAATTATGAAGCTCTTTCGAATGAAAACCATTCGATATTTTTCCTGCTAAAGGTCAAATGCCATATCATCGCGAACGATATCGGTGTTGCCAAAGGGGACATAGTGTTGAAAGGAATGGAAAAGAATTGATGAGATAGAAATGCTATTGGTACGCAGGAGTAACTACTGGAGTTTCCATATATCCGCCAATTGGACTTTAACATATATTTTGCCGTCAAGTTCGCCAGGCAGGATTTCTTGTCGCGCTGTAGGCATATCAGCCCGATTAAACCAATAGCCGTTTTGGGATAAGGTAATTCCTGGCAGGCAGATAACCATTAAAATGCAGACTATTAGTCTTTTAAAGGGAATCATTTTGTAACACCTCACTTTATAAATTAATATTTATTGACCCATACTTCACATTCAGGTTCCGGGCCAGCTTTGTACTTGAAATTAATTAGATAAACTATATCCAGGATATTGACCAATGTATCGCTGTTTACATCTGTTGATTCCAGCGGGTCGGGAGCGGGACCACTTTTATACTTGTAATTTAGCAGGCATACAATGTCTAAAATATTTACCAGCCGGTCACCATCGGCATCACCGCAGATATAATCACATGGATCACCGACATCATTGCCGTTACTGTCCTCCTGTCCCGGATTGTAATGTTCGGGACAATTGTCGCATCCGTCAGCGAAACCGTCCTCATCAAAGTCAATAGCATCGTCGAAACCAGGACAGGCATCGCAGTCATCAGGTACACTATCAGTATCAGTATCGATATTGTCATCGCCGCCATTACAGATATCACACATATTTCCAACACCGTCGTTGTCATCATCAAGTTGGTCAGGATTAATCAAACCAAGACAATTATCATTTATATCAATAATACCATCCGCATCATCGTCTGCAAAGGTCACTAAACTTAATGCATTAGCTCCAAATTCCGGAACAATCAAAATGTTATCTCTTAAATTGAAATTAATATCGGCCGGATTATTAAAACCAGTTGCAATAACATCGGGTCCGGAACTGAAATCAGCATTATATCTAAAAACATAATCATTAATCCAGTCAGAGAAATACCAATAACCTTCATTATCGCGGGCGACACCATCGCCGCTTGCACTTCCGATGTATCCAATTAAATAGTAGCTAAAATCACTCAAATTGATACTATATATTCGCCCATTTGAAGCATTGTTGCTGACTGCAATAAGCCGGTTATTGGCTTCATCAAATTCAATTCCATTGGGTGAAGGCATACTTGACACGCAAACCGACCAGGTTTCGTCAGCAATATTAACCTGATATATTTTGTTGCCTCCTGCGCCGCCATCATCCCAATCTGTAACATAAAGATGTCCGGAATTATCGGATGTGACTCCATTTATTATATCCTTATCTGTTAATACTATAGTTGATAAAATACTTCCGGTTTCAAGATCAATACTGACTAAACCGTTATATGTCCCGCCATTTGAACATGCGTATAGTTTGTTACCTGCTATATGTAATCCGGCGACACTAAATAGATCTGTATTAAAATAGCTTTGATTGCCATCAAGATCCACCTGGATAATATCTCCGCCGTTCCAATTACCAATTAAATACCTGTCATGCGCCTTATCAAAAATAGCACTTTCAGGTGATCTGAGCAGATTCTGGGCGCCGGCCATTAATGAAAGGAACATTAATATTGCACACAAAATAAGGACAGTTGTTTTCTGCATAAATCCTCCCTTAATATTTTTATTAGTATTCATCTTTTCATAATTTATGTAATTATTCATAACAGTCATTTCCTATGCAGTACACAGAGGTTCAGGGCCACTTTTATAAATACTGTTTATCAGATAAACCACATCAAGGATATTAAGCAAAGAATCATGATTAACATCAGCTGATTTCAACGGGGCAGGAGCAGGACCACTTTTGTATTTGTAATTTATCAGGTATACAATGTCTAAAATATTTACCAGTTCATCGCCATCAGTATCGCCACAAATCCAATCACAGACATCACCGACGTCATCTTCATCGGTATCTAATTGATCAGGATTAAAGTCATCAGGGCAATTGTCGCATCCATTGGGAACTTCGTCGTCATCCAAATCGGCAAAATCATCGAATCCGGGACAGGCGTTGCAGCCATCAGGAACAGAGTCTTCGTCATCATCAAGAGTATCGTCATAACCCGCGCAGATATCACAAAGGTCGCCGATGCCATCGCCATCTGAATCATCCTGACCGGGATTATAGATGTCTGGACAGTTGTCAGTATAATCAGGGATATCGTCCAAGTCCGGATCGTTAAATGAAAAATATTCGATTCTATTATCCAGAAGAAGCGGTACAGCCAAAATATTATCTCTTTTATTATAGCATATTCCTTCGGGGCCATTTAAACCGTCTAATATCAATTCCGGAACGCCGGAATAAGGGGCATCAAATTTATAAATCTCACCTTCCCAGAAGGCAGATACAAATAAATTATTATCATTATCCGCGGTGACCCCTGAAAAACGTCCATACGTAAAAGGAATAGTCGACATGGAATAATCAGTGGCATCAAAGGTAAATAGGTCTGAGCCCCAATCCTCTTCGGCCAGAATTACTCGGTTATTAGGTGCATCAAAATAGACTCCATTAGGTACAAAAAAACTGGATGCCAGCAAATAGCTTGTTCCGTCACTTATTTGTAGTCTATAAACACTAGAATAACCACAAGAAAAGTACAGGTTTCCGGAAGTATCAGCGGTTACGGAATTGACACAGTAATACCAATTGTATCTCATTTCTTCATAAATTCTATCACCAGTTGTCAGATCAAAGCCAACAATACCTCCATTACTGGCTCGATTGGTTGCCACAAAAAGAGTGTCCCCAACAATTGTCATCCCATGAGGCCAAACCATTTCCGAATTGAATATAGACTGATTGCCATCCATATCAATAGCAATAATATAATATGGAGAGTTCATATTCGAGACCAGATATCGATTATTAAGGCTGTCGAAAACAATCGTTTCCGGTCCACTGAGGAGATTTTGCGCGTGGGCCGGTATTATTATTAAAGCCGACAATATTAATATGCAATTAGTCTTTATCATAATTCCTCCTGTTTTATTTAGGAGCAGTTTGGGTCGGGACCGCTTTTGTACTTGAAATTGATCAGATAGACTATATCGAGGATATTTACCAAAATATCATAATTAACATCGGCCGATTCAAGTGGGTCCGGTGCGGGACCACCTTTATACTTGTAATTAATCAGGTAAACAATATCTAAAATGTTTACCAACTTATCACCATCGGCATCACCGCAGATATAATCGCAAAGATCACCGACACCGTTGTCATTACTATCTTCCTGCCCTGGATTATAATGATCGGGGCAGTTGTCGCAGGCATCTTGGACGCCGTCCTCTTCCGAATCCTCGGCAGTCGGGTTATAATTAAGAGGGCAGCCATCACATATATCGCCAACACCATCTTCATCGGTGTCAAATTGATCCGGATTATAAATATCCGGGCAATTGTCAAGGGGACAGGTATTAGATGGATTTTCAGGATCGCCATATCCGTCGTAATCAGAATCGGTACATGAACCCAGAACAAAACCGTGGTTAGAATTATCGGTGCACATCATTTCGCAATAGGAACCACCAATAATATAAACTGTATCCTCTACAACAGCAGCGGCAGTACCGTGGCGTGGGGTCAACATTGGAGTCAATTCAGCCCAGGTATCCGAATCCGGGTTATATTCTTCAACCTCTTCGTAAATTCCCGGGATTTCTCCTCCAAAAATGTATAATTTTCCATCGATACCCGCCGCCGACAAACCACCTCGAGGTTTGGGCATATTTGTAATAGTGTACCATATATCGCTTGCCGGGGCATAAGCCTCTACAGCACTTATCATTGTATAAGGACCACCCCAAAAACCTTGTCTCCCACCTACTACATAAATCAGGGTATCGTCAACTACGGTAGAGGCGTGATGATGCCGAGGAGTTATCATCGCTGCCAACTGAGTCCAGGTATCAGTTACCGGATCATAGACTTCAACCACCGGCGTTACCCCTCCAAACCGCTTATTACCACCGGTGACATATATTTTTCCATCGTAAACGACAGCACTATGTTCGCCGCGAGCCACTGTCATTGGCGCCCGTGTAGTCCATTCCTCAGTTGTTGGATCATATGCCAAGGTTATCGGAGTCGGAATCCAGTCTTGCCAGGTTAAATTAGTATAACCACCAATAACATAGAGAATACCATCAACCGATACTGCCGCACAATGATGTCGGTTGGTTGGTAATGATGGCGCTGTTTCCCAGGTATCAGTTGCCGGATCATACACCTCGACTATATCGGTTATTGAACTCCCATTCAGCCAACCCCCGATAACATATATTTTGCCGTCAAGTTCGCCAGGCAGGATTTCTTGTCGCGCTGTAGGCATATCAGCCCGATTAAACCAATAGCCGTTTTGGGATAAGGTAATTCCTGGCAGGCAGATAACCATTAAAATGCAGACTATTAGTCTTTTAAAGGGAATCATTTTGTAACACCTCACTTTATAAATTAATATTTATTGACCCATACTTCACATTCAGGTTCCGGGCCAGCTTTGTACTTGAAATTAATTAGATAAACTATATCCAGGATATTGACCAATGTATCGCTGTTTACATCTGTTGATTCCAGCGGGTCGGGAGCGGGACCACTTTTATACTTGTAATTTAGCAGGCATACAATGTCTAAAATATTTACCAGCCGGTCACCATCGGCATCACCGCAGATATAATCACATGGATCACCGACATCATTGCCGTTACTGTCCTCCTGTCCCGGATTGTAATGTTCTGGGCAATTGTCGCAGGCATCACCTATTTCATCAGCATCTGAATCAGCTTGATCTGGATTGGAATCCACAAGACAGTTATCGCAGCCATCAACAAATCCGTCTTCATCGAAATCAGATAAATCATCGAATCCCGGGCAGACATCACAACCATCGGGGACAGTGTCGTTATCCCCATCAAGATTATCATTAAAACCGGGACAGAGGTCGCATACATCACCATTTCCATCTCCGTCGGAGTCTTCCTGCCCGGAATTTGAATTGATGGGGCAGTTATCCTGATAATCAAGAATGCCGTCTTCATCGACATCATTGAATGAAAAGAAATCAACCTTGTTTCCACCAAAACTGGGAACAGCAAGAATATTATTTTGTTTATTATAATCAAGTCCGGCCGGCTCAATTGGAAGATCAGAAATCAATTCAGGTGTCCCGAATAAAGCATCGTATTTATAAACTCTTCCACCACCGGAGTGGGTTGCCAAGAAAGTATTTCCATTGCCATCATGGGTAATTCCATCGTAAAAACCATAAGGTGTTGTAGTTGCCACCGATAAGGCGCCATCTGGCAGACTAATTGCCTGAACATGTGAAGCATCAAAGTAATAACATACCAGTAAACGATTATTTTCGGCGTCAAAAGTGACATCCTGTGGCGATGGAGAGAGTCCTTGACCAAAAATTGAATATGAATAATCAGCTATTGAGATTTTATAAATACGCCTATATTGTGTATCAACGACATAAAGATTCCCGGACGTGTCGGCGGTCATTCCATCAACACTGGCGGCAGTACCAATTGTTATATCTGCTACCAATTCATCGATTGTTAAATCATAAGCTTTTATATATCTGGGAGTTAATGAGACAAAAAAGATATCATCAACAATATGGTTTCCTGCGCAGTAAACCCCCAAATCGGTTTTGTAATAACTTTGCGTAACAAAATCTGCTTCAATCTGGATAATATCGGCACCGCCAACATTGGATACCAGATATCGATTGTTTAGCGTATCAAAGGCTATGCTTTCCGGTTTATCAAGCAGATTTTGAGCATTGATCAATAATGCTGTAAATTGCAAAATAGTACAGAGCAAATAGCAGATCAGTTTTGACATAGCTCCTCCAATTTGATTTCACAGTATTTCACATATCCCTGTTTCTTCAAATGGGTCATGTCCTGTTTAATTCTAACAAAAATAATTGTATCAAAATGCAGATTGAAGCGTCTATTTGTTTGTCAATTGGTGATTGATATTGTATATATATTTAAGAATTATCCTGAATTAGGTATTAGATTTGGATATA
The DNA here is from genome assembly GCA_965602655.1 of uncultured bacterium. Lineage (GTDB taxonomy): Bacteria > Zixibacteria > MSB-5A5 > GN15 > PGXB01 > JAAERC01. Next base: position 596 of record CBFCZE010000121.1, on the reverse strand, counting down.
AATACGCTCTATAAAAAGGCTCGCGATGGAGACAAAGCCTCGGAAAATGAGTTTTTTCAAGTTTTAACTGTTAGATTTCGGCTGTTTTTGTACCAAAAGAATGTAAATGAAGAGGACGCGAAAGAAATAGTTCAGGATGCCATGTTTACTATTATTGAGGAATATAAGAAAATAGTATTTGAAACCAGTTTTGCCGCATGGGCTTATAATGTTTTACATAATAAACTTTTGAATTATTATAGAAAAAGTAAAAGACGTGGTGAGACTGTTACATCTTCAAAAGAAAATCCGACAAAGGAATATGCTACCTGGGATCCTGATCCCATTCTGGCGCCACAGCTTTTAGACTGTCTTAGGAAAATTGGAAAAACAAATACCCGGTATGCCAGAATCCTAAACCTGCATTTTCAGGGCTATAAGGTAAATGAAATCAGTGAAAAATTAGATATTACACCCAGTAATCTATATGTAATCTTATCCAGGGCCAGATCTATGTTGGCATCTTGTCTGGAAAGGGGAGGTATTGACTGATATGGGTGAATGTACCAATAAGCATTATAAAGATTTACTTCATTTGTATGAACTGGGTATGTTAT
>CBFCZE010000120.1:0-8192 GCA_965602655.1 uncultured bacterium | reverse complement strand
TCATCCCGAATAAGTGAAATTGTTCCGTCAATCTGAAGTATCGCCGTCTCCGTATGTATTTTTGGCGGATTTTTTAAATTGGCTTTGGCATTCTCCAGTCTTTTTGGAATAGCCGCAAGCCGTCCTTTGACATTGCCCAGACGCTCCGCCAATGGCGCAAAATCGCTGGATATCAGACCATAAATGGCTCGACCGGGATTGTACCGCCTCGGGTTCCACTCGTAAGATTTCAAAGTATCCAGCCTGAATATTGAATATTTTAGACCATTTGACATTATTTGATAATCGATTCGGTTTGACAGACTTAATGCAGATGCATCAATCTTGCTTAACGAATCAAGATAATCGCGTTCGAACTGTAATTTCTCTGCAATATCCTTCAGGCTATAATCGTTGAGCCGATGATCAAAACGATGATCGCCCAGCCGGGTGGCCCATTCGGGACTTTGCTGTATCAGTCTTTCAATATACTGATTGGCCAGTTTTTCAAACCTATTATCCCCGCTGCCATTTCCAGAACAGGAAAAAGCGGTTAAAATCAGCCCGGCCGCGATTAAAAACAGGTATAACTTCATAGCTCCTCCGGCATAGAATCTTTTTTGTTCTTTTCATCTGCGGTAAAATAATAGCGGATAACATACTCAATGTCCAATATTTTCATCAATAGAATATTTTTAAGGAATTGATAAAATTTCAGATTAATTAAACTATGACAAAATTGACAGCATCTGCAGATTTGTTATATTAATAAAAAGACATTAAATTGGAGTGATAATATCCGTATATTATTTATGATGCCGTAAGATTAAGAATTAATTGCTTAAGTTGAATATGATTGGACCGGATCCTAAAAAACTGAAATTTGCACCCTCCGCATGCTGTCCTCCACGCGAACAGTTGCTTGATTTTCGACCGGGCGCGACTGTCGAAAACTCAGGCTGGATTATCGGTAAGATAAAAACAAAGATTGGAGAAATTCCGGTAGTTGATACCAATTTACGTCTATCGGACATAATTGGCGGATGGAAAGTCCGCTGGAGTTTTGGCCGAAATAATTATCAAGTTGAGCCCGGTCTATATGCCGTCGGTAAACCAACCGATAAATCACCGGTGTTTGTATCGGCCAATTATAAATTGAGTTTTGACCGACTTCGCTCGCGCCTTGGCGGAATTGACGGTTGGATTATGGTTCTCGATACTAAAGGAATAAATGTCTGGTGTGCGGCCGGAAAAGGAACCTTTGGAACCGATGAGATTGTGGCCCGTATAGGTCATACCAGATTAACCGAGGTTGTCTCGCACCGCCGACTGATAGTTCCTCAATTAAGCGGCCCCGGTATTTCGGCACATGAGGTTAAGGATCGTAGCGGCTTTCGGGTTGTTTATGGACCGGTTCGCGCAAATGACATACCGGCTTTTCTGCAGGCCAAAAACAAGGCGACCCCACAGATGCGGCAAGTACGGTTTTCAACATGGGATCGAGCGGTTCTGGTGCCTAACGACCTGATGGTGTCACTTAAATTCCCGCTTTTGGCCGCAGTTGTTTTGTTTGTTTTATCCGGATTTGGCCCCGGTATTTTTTCGGTAGAACGTATGATAGCTAACGGCCTTATTATTGCCTTAATGATAATTTTTGGCTATATAATCGGCACCGTTCTTCCGCCGATTCTATTGCCGCTTTTGCCCGGAAAATCATTTTCGATCAAGGGGATTTGGATCGGTTTGCTGGCCTTTCTTTTAATAGCATGGTATTCGACCGGCTATTCGAATCTTATTCCAAACAAGCCGTCTCTTTACTCCTGGTTGTTTATCTTACCGGCTATGAGCAGTTTTATCACCATGAATTTTACCGGCAGTTCCACCTACACGTCACTTTCGGGTGTCTTAAAAGAGATGAAAGTCGCCGTTCCGATTCAGGTCAGTGCGGCCGCAATTGGCTTAATTCTTTTGGTAATCGGGATGTTTATATGATTGGTTTACGCTATCTGCCCGATGTTGTCACGCTTGAATACGATGCGGATAAATGCAACGGATGCCGGATGTGCGTAATGGTCTGTCCGCATGCCGTTTACACAATTGAAAATAAAAGAGCAAAGATAATCGACCGTGATGCCTGTATGGAATGCGGGGCCTGCGCCAAAAACTGCCCGGAGGAGGCTATTTCGGTCAGAGCCGGTGTTGGTTGCGCCCAGGCAATAATTTTTGGCGCCCTCAGAAAAACAGAACCGACCTGCGGTTGTGAAGATAATTCTTCTTGCTGTTAAAATTAATAATTCCAAATTAGAGAAAATACTGTCGTATCTTTATTTGCCGATTAACGATTCAAACTCGGGATTTCCCTTAAGTGACTTTAAATCATCATCTTTGCTTGCCTGAATTTTGAGCTTCTTATTCAAACGCAACGATTTATCCAGTGCCTTCAGTGCACCGGTTTCATCACCGGCGGCCAGACGGATTACCGCCAGGTCATATAAAACCTCGGCATAATCCGGTGCCATTTTGGCCGTTCTTTCCATATGCGGCAGAGCCTCGTCATATTTTTTTTCGGTAAATAACGTCCAGGCCTCATTCCAGGCATAATTCATTTGAGCTATTTTTAGTATTCGACCGAGTTCCTTGAAAGGTTCGGCATGATCGTCAACCCGAATATCAATCGCCCGATCGGTATAACCGCCGTATCCGGTTCCTTCCCTGACGACCAGTAGTGCCGCCGATTGCTTGCCCCGGGAATCACCGCCATTAGCCTCACCGGCCATAAGGGCCGCATAAAGTTTATCAGCCAGAGTGCCATCAGTTTCCAAAAAGGCCTTTTCCATTCCCTCAACAACAGCTTCCCCGGCCAGAATATTTCCCTGAACAGCATAGTTGTTGCCGTTGCGTCCACCTGCCCAGGCCGAGCAGCCGCTTCCGGTGTAGGTTACTGATTTTCCATCCGCCGCGACCATACCGAATTGGCGACGCTCCGGATCATTGTCATCGCGCAAAAGGGCAGTCATAATCTCTTCAGGTGTTAGCCCTTTTTCCATCAGTTCCAGTCCCCGCCAGCCAAAGCTGGTATTGGCATAGGCTTGGGTAGCCACCGCCCCGACTCCGGCTTTGGCCCAGGGTACCACATTACCAACCGTAAAAAATCTTGAGGCAACCGCTATTCCTAATTCACCGGTAACCGAATCTCCGGCAACTATTGAAAAGGTGGCAACATCCTGTCGATCATCCGCCCAAACCAAATTGCTCCCGAAGAAAACCGGTATTAAAAGCATTAATACCATAACGAGTATAATATTTTTTTTCATCGTTTCACTCTCCATATTTTTCTGATACAATTAATTGTTACATATTACAGCATATATTTATACCTGGCTTTAATAAGTTGCCATTAAATATCATTCGTCAACAAGAAACTGCCGAGCAATAATAGATTTAATAAAAATAAAAGCGGACGCTCTCTATAATCTGTAAGGAAGAACGTCCGCCCGAATGGAGGATTAAAGGAATCAAATATTTTATCTAAAAATAAAAGGCCACTCCCAGTTTAACCCGTGAGGCATCAAGATGCAAACCATCGTTAACCGTTTCGATATCATTGACAATATCATAATAACCATCATTATCGAACTCAAAGATATACCATTCATTTTGCAGAATTATACCCCACTCAGCCAAAAGACTGAATTTTTTGCTCAGAAACCACTCCGTTCCCAACGCGGCCTCAACACCCAGTCCCAATTTCGTGCTATTATCACAATAGACTTCTTCGTAATAATCACTGTAATAGTAATCATGATATACCAGTACCGTCCCGGGATAGGCCTCATTAATACTTAGTCTTGGACCGGCACCCCAGAAAAATTGAAATTTATTATCCGGAGCCGGATAATAGAGATAATGAAATGAAAGATTAACTCCGGTAAAATCGAATTTTCTGTTATCGTCAAGGTCAATTATTATACTGCTCGATTCAAACAAACCATGCCGGCTATAATCGACCTCATGACCAACTAAGCCCAGGTTAAATCTAACAGCCGTATGTTTTGAGGTTTGACGTTTCAGCGATAATCGAATACCCTGATAATCATTATCATCGGAATTTTTTTCGCTTTTTCCATCAAGGGCAATCTGAAGCCCCCATGGATAACTTTGAACATTACTTTTCTTTTTCTTGCTTCTAAAATGTACCGCCTGTGCCTGCTGACAGAAAAACAAAAGTATCATAATCGGCAATAAAAATCCGATCGTTTTGCTTTTGAATAGGTTTTGCATTTTATCCCTTCCTTTCTTATATCAGTTTTTTCTATTTTTATAAGATATCAAACGATGTGCCAAACTTTGTAACTGAATGGTATTTTGTAACTTAGAAAATTGACGTTTTGTTTTCTAACTTAAATTGCATAAAAATTGTTCGTTTAAAACATCCAATGCCCAAAAACAAGTAACCTGATAATTCCGGACTAAAATAGATTTGCGGGCTCATGAAACATATGGGTTGTCGTTTCGTATTGAAAGTAATATAATATTTAGGGAGGATAAGATGTTAACAATCCGCAAAGTATCTATCTTTATTTTAATCGGAATCTTAATTCTGTGTCTGAGTTCCTTTGCCGGCCCCAAAAAAGAGCTTATCAGAGAATTTGACAAAAAGGAGTTGATTTCATTAAAAACGGTTTCCGGTGATTGTATGATTAAGACGGGCGATAATGATAAAATTATTGTTAAAGTCACAAATGAATACTCGCCCCGCGATTCTTTTGAGCCGAGTTTTCGAGAACGAGATAAGACCCTCCGTATGCGAGAAAAAATATATGGATCAAATCACGGCCGTTCCATGTGGGTAATTACCGTACCGGAAGGTACCGAAATAGATTTTTCTTCTGCTTCCGGCGGAATGTTGGTAGAGGATTATACCGGCGAACTGCGCGGCAACACAGCCTCCGGCGATTATGAAATCATTAATTGCGGGGGACTATTTCATCTAAACACCGCTTCCGGTTATTATGAAATAGAAAACTGTCAGGGGGAATTCGATATCCAGACGGCTTCGGGGAACATTGATGCCCAGGGTATAATTATTACCGAGGAATCTGATTTTGGCACTGCATCAGGAAATGTCAGGATCACTCTGGGAGCTACTCCGGAACACGATCTGAACATCGGCTCGGCTTCTGGAAAAGCGCTTCTTAATTATGGTGGAAATAAAATGATTGGTCTTTTTGAGCTTACTTCCAAATATAATTCAGGTCGGATCGATGCACCTTTTGAATTTGATGATGTAGAAAAATTCCGCAAACATGGACAGCGGTATGTTATGAAAAGCTTTACCAGAGAAACCGATCAGCCGCTGATTACAATAGGAACCGCCTCGGGCCGCGCCTCACTTAGAGAGTAATAAAAAAGGTAAAAAGGATTAATAAAATGGCTGGGAAAGTATGTCCGGTATGGATTGGCTATTTGATGATCACTCCGCTTCGTCGCCTGTTTGAAAACCCTGAAAAAATATTGGGCGATAATTTAAAACCAAATATGACCGTCCTTGATATAGGCTGTGCAATGGGATTTTTCACTCTGGCGGCGGCCAGAATGGTCGGGTCAGGCGGAAAGGTTTTCGCCGTTGACCTTCAGAAAAAAATGATAAATTCGCTAAATCGGCGTATCGCTCGAACCGATCTGGCAGATCGCATTGAAACCAGGGTCTGCAATGAGAACAGCCTCGAAATTGGCGACCTGGTCGGGCAAATCGATTTGGCTCTGGCCTTTCATGTTGTTCATGAAATCCCGGATGTTCCAAAATTATTAAATCAAATTTATACATCTTTAAAACCGGGCGGAAAACTGTTTATCACCGAACCTCGCGGGCATGTCTCAACAGATGAATTTAAAATCACTATTGATCTGGCTAAAAAAGCGGGCCTTGAATTTATTGAATCACCCGAGATTAAACGTGACCGAACCGGCTTGTTTGTGAAAAACTAATTGACTCTAAAATATATCATTTATGTCAATAAGTTAACTTTCGTATAACAATATGTGATTTACAAATATTTTCTGATTTGTAAATTGGTTTTATAAATAGAATTATTTTTTTCTATCTATTTAAAAAAGGAGATAATATGAACGGTTTCTGTCACGTTGAAATTCCCAGCAAGGATTATGACAAAGCGGGCAAATTCTACAATACTGTTTTCGGCTGGGAAACAGAGGTTATTCCGGAAATGGATTATGCCATGTACAAGGTACCGTCAGGTATCAACGGGGGTTTTAATAAACATCTGGAGATAAATGCCAGAGCCGGAGTTTTGTTATATATCGAGGTTGAAAATATCGAAATCACCCTGAAGAAAATCGAAGACAATTGCGGCAAAACGGTTCAGGGTAAAACCGAGATTGCACCAGAGATGGGATTCTTCGCCTTATTTACCGATTCCGAAGGCAACAATCTCGGCCTCTGGGCGAAAAACTAATATTTTTCGAATGCTACCGGCTTTCACGTCGGCGGTATTTTCTTTGGAATTACTATTCCCGTATCATTCTATTCTGTCATTGACATTTTATAGATACTCACATTAATTATTCAAAAACGATATTTGAATGATTCAGGAGTTTATAATGTCTGACGAAATCAAAGAATTATGGCCGGAACTGGAATGGATAAAAGACAAATCCCTTCGCAAACAGATCGAAGATACCTGGAAACTGGCTGTCGAGCAGAGTAAACTGACCATTCAGGATCTTTATGAAATTCCGTTTACGCTTTTGGTGAAAGACTGCAAAGTAACATTTATGGAGCATAAGCGGGCGGTGGTTCATATTTCCAGAGACTCGGCCAAAATTATGGCCCGGTTTTTCGGAGATAATCTACCTATTGATTTGGATATCGTAATAGCCGGCGCGATTCTGGCCGATGTTGGTAAACTTCTGGAATACGACAAGATCGACGGCAAAGCGGTGGTCAGCGATTTTGGTAAATTTGTCCGTCATCCGTTCTCAGGTGTCGGACTGGCCATGAAATGCGGTGTTCCGGAAAAAGTCTGTCATATTATTGCCGCCCATGCCGGTGAGGGTGATATGGTCAAACGTTCAACCGAAGCATATATTGTTCATCATGCCGATTTCATGAGTTTCCTGCCATTTAAAAATTTGTAGGAGGTAACCGAATATGACAAATGATACAATTCCAGCCAAACCGGTTAATAAAAATATTATCTGGATTATTATTACATTACTGCTCTTGATTGGTAATATCTTGCTGCTGGTCAGCCTGATGAATGCCAAAAGCGATCTGGAAAGATTCAGCGATGCCGCCGATGAAATATCAAACCTTGATATCGAACTTTCCGATTGTCGGGTTCGTCTCGATGATGCCATGGCGCGGGAAAAAGACAAAGATCGGAAAGCAGAGTCCTTAGGCAAGCAGGTTAATAGACTCAGGGAAGAGGCGATTGGAATATCGAGACTTTCGGCACAAACCATCAGAGAATTTAAAAACACGGGGCTTAGAAATCCCGAGCAGAATATTATTACCGATTTGATAAAACATCCCAATTTAATCCCGGTAAAATCCGGATCTGATAATGGCATGAAATTTTATGATAAGAAAAAAATATTTGTCCTGAGTCGGAATCTGGTTTTTGCACATTTCAGCGATGGTAATAAAGGCGGTACGATGATTCTGGAGTACAGTATCACCAGCGACGGGCGGATTTCATGGGTCCCGATAAAGGCTTACGAGGGGAATAATTTATAAAATTATGAGCCTGGTCTGCAGACAACCTCGTCTGCAGTCAAATAGGAATTTTGACGAAGAACAAGGCAGATTAGGAGGTCTGCCGCCCAGTATTCATAATATTTATCAGGTTTCTCATTTCGCCGTGCTTCATTCGGAATCCGATCTATAGTGGCGGTTACATAAGTGCCTTCATTAGATCGGAAGTATCCGCCAGATCTATAGTATCGCCGATTTTGATTTTGGTAAAATCAACCGGCTTAAACGATTTTCCATTCCAACACAAAAACAAATTTCCCGAATTTTCCAGATTCTGCCCGAAGTCAAATTTTACCGCAAGAACTTCGCGTTCGTCACCTGTAGTCTCCAGAATAGTAGCCTTAAAGTCAGTCATATAATAGCTGTTACCTGCCTTAAGCAATGGTTTATTTCGCATCATCAGAGCAAAAAAATTGCTGAGCCATCCCGGTTGATT
>CBFCZE010000119.1:0-8219 GCA_965602655.1 uncultured bacterium | reverse complement strand
GTGACATTTTTGACTTATATTATTATTATGCTTCCTGTTGAAGAAAATTATGCCGGCATAATTGAAAACGGCTTAACCTGAGGATTGATAAATGTATATTCATTATTATCGTATAATTATTTTCCTGGCCGTATTGGCTGTTATCGATTTAAGTTTTCCGCGTAACGCTTATGCTTATTTGGATCCGGGTACCAGTACCTATCTGCTTCAGCTTCTGGTAGCGGCTTTATTAGGTGCGGCTGTCGGTACCAAAATATTCTGGCAAAAAATAAAATCTTTTTTCAAAAACCTATTTTCCAGATAAACGGTAATTTTAGATGAAAAAAGCAAAAGTATATGTCGCCATGAGCGCCGATTTGATTCACCCGGGACATCTTAATATAATTAAAAAAGCAAACGAATATGGCGAAGTTACACTTGGTCTTTTGACCGACAAGGCAATTGCCAGTTATAAACGTCTTCCCTTTTTATCTTATGAGCAGAGAAAAATAATTGTAGAAAATATCAAGGGAGTCAAAGATGTTATCCCGCAGGAAACGCTGGATTATGTCCCCAATCTTTTAAAGCTGAAACCTGATTATGTGGTTCACGGTGATGACTGGAAAACCGGCCGTCAGAAGGAAACCAGAGAGAGAGTGATAGAAACCCTCAAAAAATGGGGCGGAACATTAGTTGAGCCGGAATATACGGCGGGGATTTCATCGACCATACTTAATGAAGAGATGCGATCTATTGGTACCACCCCTCAAATCAGAATTAAGAGATTAAGGAGATTACTTGACTCTAAACCGCTGGTTCGGATTCTGGAGGCACATAGCGGATTAACAGGTCTTATTGTAGAGCATACAAAAGTATCTGACGGCCGCATAACCAAAGAGTTTGATGGTGTCTGGATAAGCAGTCTGACCGATTCAACGATGAAGGGTAAGCCGGATATCGAGCTGGTTGATTTTACTTCAAGACTCGACACCATCAATCAGATTATCGAAGTTACCACAAAACCGATCATTCTTGACGGGGACACCGGCGGTCCGGTTGAGCATTTTGTTTTTATGGTCAAAACTCTGGAGAGACTGGGTGTCTCGGCAGTAATAATCGAAGATAAAGTCGGATTAAAAAAGAATTCTTTATTTGGCACCGATGTCGAACAGAAACAGGCCGAAATTGAAGAATTTTCAGATAAAATCTCTCGAGGTAAAAAGGCGCAGCTCACCGATGACTTTATGATTATCGCTCGGATTGAAAGTCTCATTTTAAAAAGCGGACTGGATGATGCAATCAAAAGAGCCGGTGCCTTTATAGAGGCCGGTGCCGATGGAATCATGATTCACAGCAAGGAAAAAGACGGCAACGAGATATTTGAGTTTTGCAAAAGATACAAAAAGTTTGAGACCGGTATTCCGCTGATCGTCGTGCCGACGGCTTATAATCATGTTTATGAAAAAGAACTCTCAGAACTGGGTGTCAACATTGTTATCTATGCCAATCATCTTTTACGAAGCGCCTACCCGGCGATGGTAAAAACGGCTGAGACAATATTAAAAAATGAGCGGGCCAAAGAGGTTGACCCCCTTTGTATGCCTATCAAAGAAATCATAACCTTACTGCCGGGGAGTAAATAGATAAGGAGTTGTTTTGATATCCCCCAAACGGTTTTGTGACAATCTGGAAAAGAGCGGATTAACGTTTTTTGTCGGCGTCCCTGACTCGCTTTTGAAGAATTTCTGTGCTTATCTATCTGATTCATCCAAAGATTTAATCGCCGCCAATGAAGGCAATGCTATTTCAATCGCTCTGGGATATCATCTGGCGACCGGGAAAATAGGCGTATGTTATATGCAAAATTCCGGTCTGGGCAATGCCACCAATCCTCTGGTTTCGCTGATTCATCAGGACGTTTATTCAGTGCCAATGTTATTGATTATCGGTTGGCGCGGCAGACCCGGGGTTAAAGATGAACCACAGCATATCGCTCAGGGGCGAATAACAATCGATTTATTAAATACTCTTGAGATAAAAAATTCTGTTTTGCCGGAAGATATTGATGAGGCCCAAAAAGTAATCGACAAAGCGGTTGAATATATGCAAACAGAGCAGGCTCCTTATGCTTTTGTCGTTAAAAAAGGGACCTTTGAAAAATATCAGCCAAAAGATACAGCACCCAATAAATACAGTGTCAATCGTGAAGATGCCCTTAAAACCATAATGCCACTACTCAACAAAAATGATATAATCGTATCCACGACCGGCAAACTGTCGCGCGAGCTGTTTGAATTGCGGGAGGCAAGGGGAGAAAATCACGACAGCGATTTTCTGACGGTGGGTGGTATGGGGCATGCCTCGTCGATTGCGCTGGGAATCGCCCTGCAAAAACCGGGACGAAATGTTTATTGCTTCGACGGCGACGGGGCAACAATAATGCATATGGGTGCACAGGCTATTATCGGATCCAATAAGCCGCCAAATTTCAGGCATGTCGTTTTTAATAACGGCGCCCATGATTCGGTCGGCGGACAGCCAACAACGGGATACAATATTGATATCCCGACAATTGCCAAGGCAAACGGTTATAATATTGCTCAAAGAGCCGAGACGATTGAAGAGATTTCTGCGAAGTTTGGCCAGCTTCAGTTATCGCAAGGTCCGGCTCTGCTTGAGATACGAGTAAAAAAAGGTGCCCGATCTGATCTGGGACGTCCAACAACGACACCGGCTCAAAATAAAAATGAATTTAAAAGATCAGTGATTTCGGACAAATGACCCAAAAAATATATTCAGGTTATGGCTCCTGTCGGAAGCTGTCGGAAATTCTTGACGATTATTCTCCGCAAAAAATATTTCTGGTTACCGGTAAGAAATCATATTCGAGTTCACATGCTGATGATTTGATCGGCGATTTATTATCCCAATATAATTATGACAGATTTGCTGAGTTTGAAAACAATGTAAAACTTAATGATCTTGAGTGCGGTATCGGAATTTTTATTTCCGGCAAATTTGATTTTATACTGGCCGTCGGCGGCGGCAGCGTAATCGATATGGCCAAGGCGATATCACTTCTGGCTACTCAGGAGAATAAACCGGAGGAGTATGTCAAAGGCTCCACTGAAGCTTCCACAAGGCAGGTGCCAACTATTGTAATTCCAACTACCGCCGGAACCGGGAGCGAATCGACGCAATTTTCCGTCGTTTATATTAATAAAACAAAATATTCTCTGGCTCACGATTCATTAACGCCTGACTATGCCATACTCGATCCAACATTCACATTGGAAATGTCACCCTATATAACGGCTTGTACCGGTTTCGATGCTTTAAGTCAGGGAATTGAGTCATTCTGGTCAACGCAATCAACCGATGAATCTCGGGCGTTAAGTAAAAAGGCAATCAAACTGGCTATTAATAATATTGTCAGAGTGGTAACCAAACCGGATAAAAATTCCAGGGAAAAGATGCTTCAGGCAAGCAACTTGGCCGGCCAGGCAATTAATATTGCTTTTACAACTGCGTCACATGCTGTGTCGTATCCATTTACATCATTTTTTAATATTCCTCACGGTCATGCTGTTGCATTGACTCTTCCCTATTTTCTTGAACATAATTTTAATGCTAATGAAAATAATATACAGGATAGTCGGGGTGCTGGATTTGTTGAAGATAGAATAAATGAATTAATCGAACTTTTTGGCCAGAGAAGCATCGATGGTGCCGTTGAATATTTAAAAGGATTAATTAAAGAGATTGGTTTGGAGACGAAACTATCAAAGTTTGGCATCAATGAGAAAGATTTTGATTTAGTAATTGCCAATGGACTCAATCCGCAGAGAATGAAAAACAACCCGGTTAAAGTAACCGAAGATAATCTTCGTTCCATATTAAATAAACTAAAATGAATCTTCTCAAAGAAATCGGACAGCTACTGAAATTTCGCAGACTGCGGGAGTCGGACAAAGAGATTGTTTTTTACGCCGAGCATGAAGGGTACTATCCGAATTTCGAGGGTGTGATAAATGTTCTGACCGAGGAATATAACAAGACTATCTGTTATGTAACATCGGATTCGGATGATCCGATTCTTAAATCTGATAACGCAAAAATCAAACCGTTTTATATCAGAAAACTGCTAACAATGTTTCTGGGATTTTTAAAATGCCGGGTTTGCGTTATGACTATGACGGACCTGAACCAATTTCATGTCAAGCGATCGATAAATCCGGTGCACTATGTCTATATATTCCATTCATTGGTAAGTACGCATATGCTTTATCTCCCGGGTGCCTTTGATTTTTACGATTCAATTTTATGTACCGGCCCATATATGATCAATGAAATTCACAAATATGAAAAACTGCACGAATTACCAGCCAAAAGACTAATCGAGGCGGGGTATTATAGACTGGAACGGATTTATAATAATTATCAAAAATATATCGAGGAAAATAAAGATTCATCGGAGACAAATAAACATACTGTTCTTATTGCACCATCGTGGGGAACGGATAATATTATCGAATCGTGCGGATTGCAACTGGTAGAGATACTGCTGGATAATAATTTCGCCGTGATTGTTCGGCCGCATCCGGAAACAGTGCGTCGCAGTCAGGAACTTCTGGAGAATTTACAAAGCAGATTTGAGAACAATCCTGATTTCAAACTCGAATTATCGGTGGTCACCGATGATTCGTTGTTTAAGTCTGATATACTGATATCGGATCTATCAGGGATAGTACTTGAGTATGCCTTCGGAACAGGGCGCCCGGTGCTGTTTATTGATGTTCCGCCTAAAATCCGTAATGAAAATTACTCCGAGCTTGATATCGAACCGCTGGAATTGTCGATAAGATCCAGAGTCGGTGAATTAATATCACCAAACGAGCTGGAAAAGGTACCTCAAGAGATTGAAAAATTATTCGCCGACAGGCATATTTATCGGGATCGGATAAGAAATCTGCGGGAAGAATATATTTTTAATTTTGGTAATTCATCAAAACAGGGTGCAAAATATATTTTGGAGATTTTAGAAAAAGATTGATATTTTTCTTAAATTAGGTATACATATTAGTTGAAACGGAAAACAGAAGTGAAAAAATCAATAATATTTCATCCCTTACTTTTTGCAATTTATCCCATCCTGACCCTCTATGCTTATAACATAGGACAATTACCTTTTAGGCAAATATTGGTACCATCCAGTATTGTTCTGGGCGCAACAGTCTTATTATTCCTGATTCTGAATTTAATAATAAAAAATATTCCAAAATCGGCTCTAATTCTTTCGGCAATAATTTTGCTGTTTTTTTCATACGGGCACGTTAACGATTTTATTCGATTCACATCGCTTCTGGCCTTCATAATAGGTGCCTATTACCTGCTCAGATCACGATATGATATTTCAAAAATTACTCAAATTGCAAATATTTTTTCAATCGGGCTGGTTGTTGTTGCCTTCGCCAATATAACCATATCGGGGATTATAGGGACTGCCGAAATTGAGTACAATAAATATCGGCCGGAGATGGTAAAACCGGTTCTTGATGAAGAGACAATCAAGAATTTGCCGGACATATATTTTATCATGCTGGACGGGTATGCCCGGGCCGATATACTCCGTCAGATTTACCGTTATGATAATTCCGAATTTCGTGATTTTCTACGCCGGAAAGGATTTCGAATTGCTGAGAAGAGCCGATCAAATTATTGTCAGACGCTGCTTTCGTTGTCATCGACTTTTAATATGATTTATCTCGATAAATTAGCCGAGGAGATGGGTGCTGAAAGTGGCGATCGCAAACCTATGATGGATATGATCAGGCACAGTTATGTTTTTGATTTCCTCAAACAGTATGGCTATAAGGTTATAGGGATTTCCAGCGGCTACTCCGGGACAGAAATCAGAAACGCCGATTATTATTTGTCACCCGGCTTATCGCTGAATGAGTTTGAAAATGCTTTGATCAACTATACGCCGATTCCCAGACTTCTGCGAAAATTACCGCTGTTTAATCAGTACAGTATTCATCGCAATACAGTCAAATTTGCGTTTAAGAAACTGATTGACCTGCCCGAAATAAATTCACCCCGAATTGTTGTGGCACCGATTGTGACGCCGCATCCGCCGTTCGTATTTGGACCAAATGGTGAGGAACTGAATTATGACCGTCAGTTTGAGTATTCTGACGGCAGTCATTATATGGGTATGGAGGGGGCCTCGCGATTTGAATATATCAAGAAGTATTGCGGGCAGGTTTATTACGTCAATAAATTAGTCACAGCATTAATTGATACTATTATGTCGCGGCCGGGCCGGAAACCGGTTATTATTCTTCAGGCGGATCACGGTCCGGGTTCATTGCTTGACTGGGAGAGTCTGGAAGATACCTATACCAGAGAAAGACTCTCCATATTTAATGCCTATTATCTTCCTGACGGCGATAGTACAATAATATATGACAGCATCACACCGGTAAACTCATTTAGAGTAATTCTTAATCATTATTTTGGGACAGATTTTGAATTACTTGAGGATAGAAGTTACTATACCAAATGGAGCGCACCGTATAAATTATATGACGTCACCGATTTGATGAATCGGGACTACCGTCCACAGATAATGTTCAGGTAGGATTAATAAACATTAAGAATTAAAATTTTTCAACTGAAGCGGTTAATTGTCTTTCCATTTTTCTTTTTTTACTTTGCATAGTACAGATTCGAGATTATTGAATATTATTTTGAGAGGTTCCGCTTCAAATGGCGGCAATTCGAATTCTGTTAGCGGCCCTTCTATTAGATATCTAAAGCGTTCTTGTTTATCATCTCCAAAATCGATTAACAACGGAACATACATTTTGAAATCATCAGAAGCATTTAATTGTTTTACACGGCAAGTGGCAATAAATTTGCCATCCTCATTCTGTTCGGTCTTATAAGAGAATTTATATGTTGGTATATCGACACCGTAAACCCATTGCTCGAAGAACCAATCCATGTTTTCTCCGACATATTGGCCAACAAGATTTTGAAAATCTTGAGTTGTGGCCGCCTTTCCCTTGTAATCTTTATAAAATTGACGCATTAATCCCAGAAACCGATCCTCATTCATAGTATTTAGATCAATAAGCATGTTTCTTAACATATGTATAACCCAAGCGCCCTTTAAATAGACCATAATATTATATCCTTTGGGTCGATCACTGCTTGAAGCTCTGGTCCCAAGATATATTGGTCCCGCGAATCTATCGGAATAGTATTTCCTGTTATATTCATCCATTATATACCAGTGATAATCCTTAAGTCGGGCAAAAAACTTTTTGTTATCCTTTTTGGCCCACTGCAGATACCAAAGGCCACAGTATTCTGAAAATGCCTCGGCCAGCCAATTATCATGATATGTTTTGAAATCGACTCCAACACCCCACCATTGATGCGCGACCTCATGAGCACGAAACATTTGATTATACCCTTCGTAATTTATATGCTGAAAAGTACCCTTGTATAAATGAATTAAGCCCGGGAAAGCTTCTCCATGAGCATATGATATTTCGGTTGCATAAAATTTATCTATTGGACAATCATCAAACAGATATTGGAAAAATGCAATACTATTGGCCACATCACCACCAACCTGCTTTTCCATACCCACGCCAGTATGAAACTCCGGCCGCTTGCTCATTTCAGAAATAAGAATAGTAACAGGTGGTACACGCTCATCATCGACTTTATATTCCTTAAAATAGCCAATATTAAATGAGGTGTTTCTAATTGGTTTGGATGAGACCCATCGAGTCGTAATGACTTTGCCGTTTTTTTCTTCTTCAATTTTGTCGCCGACACTTATAAAAACATATCTTTCAGGTACATGAAAAGTTATGTCAAAAAATGATAACTGTCTTGCGCTTGTATTTTTTGGGTACCAGGCAGTCGACGATTCCAGATAAAACCAATTTGTCGTTCTGTCAACGAGCCGGCCATGATAATATAATGTTAAGGAGTCATTCTGTCCCTTACTTATTTCGTTTGGAAAACTAACCCATAACCTTGAGCTCTCTTTTCCTCGAAAATATTCCAAGGGCCTGTGGTCACCCCAAAATACTGAATCGACTTTTAGATTATAATACAATCGAAGATATAACCAATGCTGATTTTCAAGGCCCGAATTAAAGTGAATTGTAGCCTTGGCAGAAAAATCAAGATTATTCTTAAAAGTACAAACCATAACG
>CBFCZE010000118.1:0-8231 GCA_965602655.1 uncultured bacterium | reverse complement strand
GCGGAATAATATATCTTGCCTCCGGGCTGATAATATTTAGAACCAACATCAGACCGAGAGTAACCAGAGATCCAATTGATAATGAAACAAATGAAATAATAAAGCCGCCCTTAAACAATCGTGCCCTTTCTCCGGCCGTATAGGCAGCGACCAGAAGCATAATGAGCACAGATAACAGCACCAAATAAAATGATTCGCTGTTAAAAATAAATTCGAGAGCATAACCGACAGCGATTAACTGAATAAAAGTGCGGATAGATCCAAATGCTATCTCTTTTTCAACCGGAATAGACTTTATCCGGGACAGGATAAATGCCAGCGCAACCAGAAAAAAAGCCATCAGGACCTGAATGTATCCGGTTTCAATCATTTCAATTCACGCCTGATATATTTCTTCCCCGGCTCAGTTCTGGGATTGGTTAGGAGCTCCGATGTTTTCCCGGTTTCGACAAGCCGACCGGATACCATTAAAAGAGTATAACCGCCCATTCTTTTCGCCTGCTCCGGATTATGCGTTACCATTATTGCGGTATGACAGAATTCCTCAATAAGCGATAGAATCAATTGTTCAATAGTCCGAGACGATGCAGGATCCAACGCCGCGGTCGGTTCATCGAGCAACAATATCTCCGGTTTTAATATAAGTGACCGGGCAATAGCCGCCCTCTGTTTTTCCCCTACTGACAATTTCGAAACATTTTTTTGGGCGAATCCATAATTCAATCCGACCCGTTCCAGATGAAATTTTATTTCATCTTGAGTACAATCGGATTCGCAAAACTCCAGATTTGAACCAACAGTGCCTGGAAACAGATAAGGTTCCTGAAATATCAGAGATACATTTTTCCGCAATTGTGTCGGCTGATACGACTTAAGAGGTTTATCGTGATATAAAATTTCACCTTCGGAAGGGTCATCAAGTCTGTTTAATAATCGTAGAAATGAAGTTTTCCCCGCGCCGGACGGGCCGATTATATTATAGATATTTCCTTTATAAAAAGCGTAGGAAAAATTATCAATCGTCTTTTTAGCATTGCCATTTGCCGCAATTTGACGACAGACATTTCTGGTTTCCATGATTACTGTATCCTGACAGGGTGACATAACTATGGCTATTTATCTTTTTCGCCAAAATATAGATGGCGTCCTATAAGATTTACATATTCCGACCAGCCGGCGCCATCGTTTTTCTCACGGATTCTACTGACAGCACCCATTTTTGAATCAATTTCATCGGCATAGTACAATATAAAGGCTTCCGGTATCTGGGGCACCACCGGCGAAGCAAATTCAATCTGTCCATGATGAGCCAGAATAAGATGCCGAAGTTTCATCAGCAGGTGCGCCGGAAAAGCTTCAAGGGATTCGGCCTTTCGGGCTATCTCATGATCGGCCCAACTGATATGCCCGATAAGACGTCCCTCATCGGTATAATCAATAAACGATGTTATTTTATACTGTGACAACTTGCCCATATCGTGAAAAAGACCGCCGAAAATTAAAAGATCGCGATCGATAAAATCATACCTTTTGGCCGTACTAATACAAATTTCAGTAACATTAATAGAGTGCTCGGCCAGACCGCCAATATAAGCATGGTGCCAGAGCTTTCCTGCCGCCGCCTTAAGATATGCAGTAAAAAAATCGTCGTCAGTCCAGAATGATTCCATTAATTTGGATATGTGGCTATTTTCCACCTTTTCAGACAAACTGATGATTTTTTTCTTTAACTCTTCCGTTGTAAATATGGAATGCGGCAAAAGATCCGCCAAATTGTATTCATCGTCTTTGGCCAGACGCATCCGATTAACCCGCAATTGGTTTTTCTCGCGATACAGTTGCACATCGCCTTTGACCTTGACCACCATTCCCTTTTCAAGATCGTCAATAGCAAATCGCTCCGGCTCCCACCAGATACCGGCAATGCGGCCGCTGGAATCACCAAACTCCAGTGTCAGGAATTTTTTTTCGTTATACTCTTTTACGTCTTTCCTGCGAACGACAAGAAAATCGGTAACGGTCTCATTTAACACAAAATCTTTAATCATTTTAACCCCAAAATTGCATAAGTTTAATAAGATAATCAGATTACTTGACGCAGTAAAGCGATTTTTATTTGCTCAATGAAATAGATACTTTATATTTCGATGTTATGAAAATACTTAATCGATATATACTTCAGGCACATATCCCGCCATTTATATTTTCGATTCTGATTATTACATTTATTTTAGTTCTGGAAACAATCCCCAGAATTGTGGAAATGGTAATTGACAAAGATATTTCAGTCTGGGTTGTTCTGGAACTGATTTTTCTGAATCTGGCCTGGATGCTGGCCCTGTCGATTCCGATGGCCGTTTTGGTGGCGACATTATTGACATTTGGAAGATTGACCGCCGATTCAGAGATTATTGCCATTAAATCATCGGGGATAAATCTACTAAAGATTCTCTTCCCACTTATGATTGCCGCCGGTATTTTAACCTATGGCATGATAGAGTTCCACGATAAAATTCTCCCGGAGTTGAATCACAAGGCGCGGCTTCTCACCGGCGATATCCGATCGATGCGGCCGACCTTGACATTTCGTCCGGGCGTGTTTATTACATCTATTTCGGGATATATCATTTTGATAGACAAAATCGATCACATCACCTCCGAGGTCGAAGGAGTGCGGATAAGTGAAACCAAAAACCCGAAAAATCCACGAATTATTATCGCCAAATCCGGTCTGATGAAATTTATTGACAATGGTCAGACCGTACAGTTTACGTTATATGACGGCGAAGTGCATATGCTCAATTCGGAAGATCCATCAAATTACCGAAGACTTGATTTCACCGAACAGCTTATCAATATCAGCGGTGTCGGTTCGGAACTGAAGCGGTCGGAATCATCATTCCGAAGCGATCGCGAGATGAATATCGCCCGGATGACCGAAACGGTAAAACGCGCCGAAGATGCCATTGAACCATTTCGGGAGCGTATCAACCGGTCTATTAAAAATAAATTCGATTTTCTTTTTGATGACTCACTTGTTTATCCGGAAGATTCAACAATCACCGATTCTTCGGCTCTGGCATTTTTGAAAGTCGATCTTAAGGGGATTCAGCGCAAACTGCGGCGAGAGGTCAAACAGATAAATGAGCAGAATAAACTTATTAATAAATATGATATTGAAATTCAGAAAAAATATTCGATTCCGGCGGCGGCCTTCGCATTTATTTTGATTGGCGCCCCGCTCGGTATTCTTTCTCGTAAAGGCGGGATGGGTATCACCGTATCAATATCGCTTTTGATATTTACAATCTACTGGGCATTTCTGATCGGCGGCGAGGATCTTTCGGACCGCGGGCTGGTCGATCCGTTCTGGGGGATGTGGACGGCTAATATCTTAATCGGCGGGATCGGATTATATCTGTTAATAAAGGTCATAACCGAAAAACCGCTTTTCTCGTTTTTTAGAAAGTTATAGAACAAACTATTATGAAAACGCTCGACCGATATATTCTAACTAATTTTCTCTGGGCTCTTATAATTATTGCCCTCGGTTTTGGAGTTCTGATTATTGCTATAAATATGGTCGGGGAGCTGCGTTATTATATTGACCATGAAGTCCCCTTCGGTGACATCTTTATTTATTATATCTATTATGCCGGCTGGATTATAAAATCGTTTCTGCCGGTATTTGTTCTTCTGGCGGCGCTGACGTCGATCGGCCTTCTGGCGCGACAGAATGAAATTCTGGCGATGAAAGCCGGGGGTATATCGCTGTATCGAATTGCGGCGCCGATTCTGGTTTTCACATTTTTGCTTAGTTTTGTACATATTTATTACAATGAGTATTTTTATCCGCCCGGTAACAAAAAACGGGTTGAGATGAAAGAATACACCATCAAGAAAAGGTCCCAAAAATCGAAATCGTCGATTAACAATATCTACCGTCAGGTCAACAAGGACGTTTTTTTTGTTATACAGGGTTATGACGTTCCCAGAAAAGAAGGTACAGTTGTTAAAATCTACCGTTCGGAAAACGACAAACTGGCCGAACTGATTAGCGCGCAGAAGATAAAATATACATCTCGCAACTGGATGCTCTATAATGGAGTCCGACGTATATTTGGCGATTCGGCCGAAACGTTTGAATCATTCGATACTTTAAGCGCCGCCTATATCAAAGATAAGCCGTCCGACTTTGAAAAACCTCTCGGGAAACCCGAGGATATGGGGTACGACGAGTTGAAATACTATATCGATGTCATGAAACGGACCGGGGCGCCATACCGCCGGGAACTGGTCGATCTCAAATTCAAGCTGTCATATCCGTTTGCCTCGTTTATTGTCATTCTTATCTGTGTTCCGTTAGCATCGAATCCGAAACGGGGCGGGATTGCTATTTCATTTGCGGTCGGGTCGGGGATAGCGATGCTCTATTTTGTCTGCTTTAAGGTAATTCAGTCGCTGGCGTACAGCGAAAAACTGCATCCTGATATTGCCGCCTGGCTGATAAACGGCATCTTTCTTCTGGTCGGCATAGTGATTATGCTCCGCGCCAGAAAGTAAAAATTCCTTGTAACCTAATCCCCTTCATTTTGTTATAGCAAGTTGGGTTCGTTTCGTCATTTTTAGATTTTGGCCAGTTCTTGCAGCTCTTGTAGCCCAGCTGAAAGGTGGGTAAAATTATAAGTAGCAGGTAAAACAATTTTCCCACAAAATCACACTTGATTCATTCCATACATCCTAATAATGATGTCAATACCTGAAAAAAAATTATAATATTTAAAAAAAGTAAAAAACTATGACAAAACAAACGCATTTTATAGATTCCGCCTGGAAACGGCTCCTAACGGCACGAAGGGCAAACGTCGGTTTTCTAACTACCTGCTGCGCACAAAATCTAAAAACTTTTTATATGCAAAACGAACCCATTTTCGATGTAATTATATGAGTATTATAAGGTTATAAGGAATTTTTTGATTCCGTCAGGAATCGATTCCTGATGGCGCGGGGGAAAGGTATTGTAAAACATGCCATGAATGGCGGATTATCCGACTAAACGCAGCGACACGGGAAGCCTGCAGCCGCAATCCATTAGAGCCCTTGACATTGTGACACAAACTTAGTATATTTTTGTTAGGTAGGAAAATAGGAGAAGCTTATGTCACCATATGTCAGGTCCCAAAGAAGATTGTTCTCTGTATTTACCGTCCGAATTATTCTTGTCATTTGTATTTTTGCAGCGTGGTCCACAGACGTTCTGGCTACCGCTGTGGTGACAGAATACATGTTTGAGTGCCCGGTTGTGAAGCCCGTCAACATCGACGGTCAAACGTACGATCGCGTCTTTCTGCCTGATGCACCAAACTCCGGGGCCGTTGGACATCCGGCCCTGCCGGCCAGAGGAGCGAGGATTCTTCTGCCGTTTGGCGCGGATGTGGAGAATATTGAGGTAATTGCGGAGAACAGGCTTTTGGTGGGCACCGGATACCTGATTGAACCGGTAGATGTTCCAATTCCGTTATCGGCGCAGCCTCATGAGATACCACCTTTATTCATGGATAATGATGTGTATTCTTTGAATCATCCGATTCCACAGAACAGATTTGTAAATGTTACGATACAAATATTTCGGGGTTACCGAATTCTGATATTGAAACTAAATCCGATTGAGTATATACCGGCGACCGGTGAGTTGTTTTATTATCCCAGTCTGCAGGTGAAGATTACTACCGCTGAATCGCAAAGATCGGTATTAAACCTTCGGTCTATTCCGGCTGATTTACAGGAAATTTCAACCTGGATCGATAATCCATCGGAGCTTAAGTCATATGATGACGCGCTTTCCGGCGGAAGAGCGGCTTATGATATGCTGATAATCACTCCTTCATCATTTGTTGCAGCTTTTCAGCCATTAAAAGATTATCATGATGCCAATGGCGTAATAACGGAGATCCATACGCTTGATATGATAGGAAGTAACAATCCTCACGACATCCGCGATTATATCAGAGATGAATTCCTGACCAATGGTATTCAATATGTTCTAATCGGCGCAGATGATGAATTTATTCCTGCGCTGGATATGTATGTCATTTCGTTTGACCAGCCGGATGCACCGATTGAATACCAGATGCCGGGTGATTTCTATTTCTCTTGCTTGGATGGGACTTTCAACTTTGATGGTGATGCGCTCTGGGCCGAACCCGGTGATGGCGAAGGCGGCGGTGAAATCGATATGTTTCCCGAAGTTCATATCGGTCGCGTATCAGCCGGTACAGCACAGGAGGTAACCAACCTCGTTAATAAAACAATCGCCTATTTGGAAAGTAACGAACCATATCTGCAAAAAATTCTTCTTGCCGGCGAACAACTGACTTTTGGCGGGCTGGGAGAGTATGGTGGTTATGCGATGGATGAAATGGTTGACGGGACCGATTCCCATGGATTTACAACCTTTGGTTTTCCATCAGCAGTTTATGAAATTGATAAGCTCTACGATGTGACTTTGCTGCCCAATAATTATTGGCCGGCATCGGAAATTATCTCACGAATCAATGCCGGAGTACATATAGTGGATCATCTCGGACATAGCGGTCCCGGATATGCCATGAGAACCGATCTGACTATGATCTCACAACAGCTAAACAACACCGAGTACGGTTTCCTCTATGCCGAAGGCTGTAGCGCGGGACGGTTTGACACGCAGGATTGCTGGGCCGAGTATGTTACCGTAAAGCTTGCTCATGGCGGCTTCGCCTGTGTGGCTAATGCCCGACTTGGCCTGGGATCAAGGAGCACCGCCCATCCGGTTCATATAATAAATCGCGAGTTCTGGGATGCCGTTTATGACGCTAACGAAGCGAAACCCCAAATAGGACGGGCTATGTCAGATGCGCGCGCCGATCTGGTTTATATGATAAATAGCCCCGGGATACGTTGGACGCTTTACGAAACAACCCTTTTTGGCGATCCGGCCGTTGCTATTAAATCTGTCCGAAGCGTGGTCATAAAATTCCCTAACGATGTTCCTGATATAGTCTCTCCGATCACTGAAACAACATTCGATGTAACAGTTAACGGAATCGGTGAAGGTATCCCGGTTGCCGGAAGCGGGCAATTGCACTATTCAATTGACGACGGAGAACTTATAACAACAGCGATGAACGAGGTAACGCCGAATCAATACGAGGCCACACTGCCGCCAATACCTTGCGGCAGCAAAATCGAGTTCTATGTCAGCGTCGAGGAAACTGTTAATGGTAGATATTATAAGCCTGATCCGACCGAAGCCTATTCCGCGATATCAGTGTCGGAGGAGATAGTAATTTTCGAAGACGACTTCGAGACCGACAAAGGCTGGATAATTTCAGGAGGTTTGTGGGAGCGCGGAATACCTTTAGGACTGGGCGGCGAGGAGCTTCAGTATCCGGTCCCGGATCCAACAGAAGGATGCAACGGCCCCAATGTTTTGGGATATAATCTGTCAGGTGATTATGAAAATAATCTTCCTGAGATTCCCGTTACCAGTCCCGCAATTGATTGTTCGGGATTAGAGAACATCCATCTGCAATTCTGCCGTTGGCTTGGAGTGGAACAGCCGGTTTATGATAAGGCTCGGGTAATGGTCAGTACCAATGGATCGGACTGGACGATCATTTGGGAAAATTACGCTACAATCGGCGATTTGGAGTGGATGAATATTGAATTTGACATATCGGCGATCGCCGATAATCAGCCCGAGGTTTACCTGCGCTGGACTATGGGACCAACCGATGGCGGGTTGAGATTTAATGGATGGAACATTGATGATGTTCGGGTCGTGTCTATGAATTGCCAGGATTATTTTTGCGACTATGATTCGGACAGCGACGGTTTTGGCGATCCCGGTTATCCCGAAAATGATTGCCCCGATGATAATTGCCCCAACACCTTCAATCCGGAACAAAATGATACAGATGGTGATGGCATCGGCGATGCTTGCGATAACTGCTTAAATGACAGTAACCCAAATCAGGAAGATTCCGATGATGACGACATAGGTGATGCCTGCGACTTTATTTGTGGTGATGTTCACGAACCGCCGAGGGGCGATGGTTTAACAAATATTTTAGATATTATTTTTCTGATAAATTATAAATACAAAGAGGGGCCGGCGCCGGAACCGATTGAATCGGGTAATGTAAACAACGATGCCAATGTTGATATTCTGGATATTGTTTATCTGATTAATT
>CBFCZE010000117.1:0-8312 GCA_965602655.1 uncultured bacterium | reverse complement strand
TTGGCAAATATTTTTTGAAGTTGAGCTGATGTATAAACATAACCCCGCAAACTCCCAGATATAATTACCGCCCGCGGACAGAGCTGTTTGGCTTTTTTGATAGGCATCCCTGAATGTACTCCGAATTTGCGAGCCTCATAAGAACAGGTTGACACTACCGATCGAAATCTCGGATCACCGCCGACTATTACCGGTTTACCTTTAAGTTTCGGCATATTGCGGGTCTCAAAAGCGGCAAAGAAGGCATCCATATCCACATGCATGATTACCTTCTCCCAGTTTTTTGTGCGGTCTATTCCACCCATATCTTACTTATTATCCAGCTGGTCTGGCGTTCATCGAAAGTAAGCTGAAAGAAATTTGATGAGCTGTCAACCACCGCATAATGATGCACCTTATATTGACCGATATCGGTTTTCCAGTCACCGGTTATTTCGCTGATTATGTAGGTCCGTCCGTTCCAGCGAAACCGGGCCGGTTTCATTTTGTGGTCGGCAAACAGCGCCACCACCTCAATCGGCTCATCCATATCCTGATACATTTATTATCATTCTTTCGAAATCTTTGCGATCTATAACTCACAGCGGTCTGCAAACACCCCGTCATTCCGTGATTTTAAGGTCTATAATCTCTTTGTCAGTAAGCAAAGTTCTCTCCAACACGTGAACGGCAGACGTCCCCGTCTGCCGACTATTTAACCCACTTAAAATATTTATCTACCTGCAACATCCCTTTCGATTCACCCAGCCAATCTCCCGCACTTGAATACAACCACCCACTTGGATCATTAACCAATCCGGCCATGACAGGATTATTATGGATATACTCAAGCTTTATTTTAAACTGTTTTCCTGATGTAATTATTACATCGTCAAACCTCGGCCGCCATAATCTAAACCTGTCTTTTTTCCATAGTTTGTCTTTAAACTTCCCGAATTCATATTTTTTGAGTTTACGAGAGGTCAAACTTTTAAAACTTTGCATAAATTTTGAAAGTAACTCGATTTTCGGAAGACCAAGCAGGGCGTGTAGATGTGACGACATCAAAACGTAACCAATTAATGAAACCTCACAATATTTTGCTGTTTCCTCTAACTGGATAATTACTGTATCACAGATACTCTGACTGTCAAAAACCGGTGTTCTGTTTACAGCTGTGGTAGTAACAAACACCATTGCCGGTCCTTTTATGTCGAATCTTTTTCTAATAGTCATTTATTCTTTTGGCGGCAGACGAGGACGTCTGCCGCCCACGTTAAGAGTTATTTCATCTCTGTAGTATTTGCGCGGCAGACCTCCCGGTCTGCTGCGATCCAGTTATTTTAGTTTCTCCTCAGCATATGCCTTACATCCTTTTAACAATTCTTCAAGAACAGTTTTTATAGACAACGGCCAATCATTTCTTCCATTAATAGAAATTCCAATAGTATCCCCTATAAGTTTCATAATCTTCTTATCATTTTTGTTTTTAGGATCATATCTGCCGGATGAATGGGCAAATCTATGTCTCAAGAGTTTAACAATTTTTAAGTGATTCGCTCCTTGCAAATCAGAATCTATATCAATACCGTTCGAATGCAAATGATATGATTCAGTTAAAGCGCTTAACCTGATGATAAAATTTTGATTTATCCAATGGCCTATTTCATTTATTTCATTCTTTTTTTCAGGTGTCAACGGTGCAGATAAATGGTGTTCTATATCAATTCCAAACCTTCTATAATATCCAGGGGTTTTTAATGCTGTGAAGCCAATGCACTTATCCCCGACACACGGAAAATAACCACGAGTATAAACTAAATTTCTCCAAAGTATATCCATTTCCTTGATAAGATTACTTAAATCTTTTTTCATCTTTTCCCCTCCTAATGATACCACATGTTCCTGTGGTCTGCAGACGTCCCCGTCTGCAGACTATAAATGCATAATAAACTTAACCGTCTCGAAGCCGATCGGGCAGAGGAGTAAAACCAGTAGCCAGCCAAAAATCTTTTTCACTTGATTCTCCGCATCAGACCGACAACTTTCCCCGCGATAGAAAAAGTCGGCGAAAAACGATCAACCCAGATCGGTTCAAAAGTATCATTCTCCGGCTGAAGTCTGATTTTGTCGCCTTCCGGAAAATATCGTTTAACAGTAGCTTCCTCGCCAATAATTGCCACCACAATTTCACCCTTATTGGCTGTTTCCTGACGATTCACCAGCACATAATCGCCGTCGAAAATACCGGCATTCTTCATCGAGTCGCCTGCCACCCGAAGCGTAAAAGTTTCGCCGCCGGGCAAAAAACTGGTATCAACCGCCAACTCGCCCTCGATATTTTCAATCGCCGTAATCGGTGCCCCGGCCGGAACCGAACCAACCACCGGCACCCGTTTAACCGGACCAGAGAGCGACCGCACCAGATCAATCCCGCGCGAAATCAGTTTCTGCCGCCTGATATACCCCTTTTTCATCAACGCCTCAAGATGCGAGCGGACACCGTTGGTGGAACTGATATTGAATTTCTTGCCTATTTCCCTGATAGTCGGCGACTTACCAACCTCGGATATCATTTTCTCGATATACTCAAAAATCTCTTTCTGCCTTCGGGTCAATGCTTCCCTGACCAAAACAAACCTCCTTTGCCTGCAGATTATTAATATTTCCTATTATTATAATAACTGCACATATGTTCAGATGTCAAGAAAAAATATCGGATTTAAAGGCCAATTACTTAATAAGTGATATTGAAGATGTGATAATCATAAGATGCCAATAATCATATATAGCCAACAAAGCCAAATCTATCTAAAAAACCCTTGAATAAAAAATTATATTTTGTTATTATTTTTGTTTATATTTTTAACGGTTGTAGGAGTTGAAGGAATTAAAGGGAAAAAATAGATGAAGGTATTAGTTGTTGGAGCCGGCGGACGGGAACATACTATCTGCTGGAAATTGAAACACTCCCAAGTTGTCAAAAAGATATATTGTGCGCCGGGCAACGCCGGTATCGGGCTGATTGCTCAGACGGTAAATATCAAAGCAGATGACATCAATGGCCTTATAAATTTTGTCAAGAAAAACCATATCGACCTGACCGTTGTCGGTCCGGAACTGCCGTTAACTATCGGTATTGTGGACGAATTCCGCAAAAGAAAACTCCGGATTTTCGGACCAACCAGGGCCGCCGCCGAACTGGAAGGCTCAAAAGTTTTTGCCAAAGAGTTTATGAGGAAATACCACATTCCGACCGCGCCTTTTCAGGTATTTTCGGAAGTTCCCAAAGCTATTTCATTTATCAAATCTGCTGCGATGCCGATTGTTGTCAAAGCTGATGGATTAGCCGCCGGCAAAGGGGTTATTGTTGCCAAAACATTCGACGAAGCCGCCGACGCTATTGAACGGATGCTTTTGAAAAAAGAGTTTGGAAAAGCCGGTGAAAAGATAGTTGTCGAAACCTGTCTGGAAGGTCAGGAACTATCGGTGATGGCTTTTTCGGACGGAAAAAATATCAAAGTTATGTTACCCTCTCAGGATCATAAACAGATTGGTGAGGGCGATACCGGACCGAATACCGGCGGTATGGGTGCCTACTGTCCGGTAAAATTTATCGATGATTCCACAATGAATTTTATTCGCGAACATATCCTGGAAACAACAATTTCCGGGTTGGAAAGAGAAGGACGTTTGTATCGCGGCGTTTTATATGCCGGCCTGATGCTGACCGAGTCCGGACCCAAAGTTCTGGAATTTAATTGTCGTTTCGGCGATCCGGAAACGCAGGTTGTTCTGGCTCTATTGAAATCTGATATCGGACGAATTTTCTCAGCCACCTCCGAGGGAAATCTAGAGGGAACAAATATTGAATGGCATCCCGGTGCCGCCGCATGCGTTATACTCTCCTCAAAAGGTTATCCCGGAAAGGCAGAAACCGGTAAGCGTATTACCGGACTTCGAAATTACGGCGATAAAAAATGTCAGCTTTTCCATTCAGGAACCCGTAAGGAAGGCAAAAACTGGATAGCCTCCGGCGGCCGGGTAATCGGAGTCACCGGAATTAATCATGATTTAAAATCTGCCTTGTCGGCCGCCTACGATGTAATCGACAATATAAAATTTGAAGGAATGAATTATCGAAATGACATCGGTTTCAAAGCCAATAGGCAAATTAAAACGATAGGAATTTAATATGCCCAAGGTACTTATTTTAATCGGCTCCAAATCCGATTCCAAATATGCCGAAGAATGCCAGACAATTTTAAATGATCTGGAAATTGATAATACTCTCGAGGTATCATCGGCTCATCGCCAACCGGATCGAACCGACGAATTGTCTAAAACTGCCGCCGAAAACGGATATGAAGTGGTAATCTGTATGGCCGGTATGGCCGCGGCTTTGCCCGGCGTTGTGGCCGCAAGAACAAAATTACCGGTGATAGGGGTCCCTCTGCCGGCCACTCTTGACGGTATCGATTCGCTTCTGGCTATTGCCCAGATGCCTTCAGGTGTCCCGGTGGCTACAATGGGAATAGGCAAAGCCGGCGCCAAAAATGCCGCTATTTTATCTGCCAGGATTCTCGCCATAAAATATGACGAAATAACAAAAAAACTTGACGAGATGTAATTTTTTAATATTTTTGAAAACCATTGAGATCAAATTTGTAGAATATTAAATGAATTTATAAGAGGGAGAATACGAAATGAACACGAAATTTTGGTCAATGAAAAATCTTGCCATTACTGCCATCCTGACTTTACTCATAGTCCCTGTGACTGTTATGGCTCAGGAAGATGATCAGGAAGCGAAAAGAGTCTTTAATGCGGCACTGGAAGCTCAGCAGGAGGGAGACGACTCAACGGCCGTAACGCTATATCAGGGCGTAATTGCGACCGATCCGAATTTTACGGATGCCTATATTAATCTTGGTTCGATTTATTTTGAAAAAAACGATTATGGCAGGGCCGAATCTAATTTCAAAAAGGCAACCGAAACCGATGCTGCAAGTGCCGATGCCTGGGCCAATCTTGGACGGGTATATTATAAGCAGAAAAAATATGACGATGCCGCAAATTGTTATAATACTTTGATTTCAATCGATACCGAATATTTTGAGATCTATAAGGATCTTGGACTTGTTCAGTTTGTCAAAAAAGACTGGGCGGGACTGATTGAAAGTATGACAAAATTCACCGAGCATTTTAAGGACGATTACCTTCCGTATTATCTTATGGGTAAAGCTCAGCAGAAGTTAAAAAAATATGACGAAGCGATTGCCAGCTACAACAAATCCATTGAACTGAAAAAAGATTACTTTAACTCCTTCAATAGCCTGGGACAGATTTATCAAATCCAGGAGAAATATTCGTCGGCCTTTAATAATTTCCGCAAAGCCGTTCAAATAAAACCGGATAATTACCGGGCCATTTACAATATGGCCATATCTTATGAGAGCGGTAATCAGGATAATGTCGATGAGGTTATTCAATACTGGAACCAATTCCTCAAAGTGGCCCGTAAAAATCCGAAAGCCAAAAGTATGATACCGGGAATCGAGGAACATCTGGACGAACTCAACGAGCTTAAAGAATACAACAAAAATAATTAGGCTTATTTTGTGTAAAAATATAAAACAGGCGGATTTTTTTATCCGCCTGTTTTTTAATATATCAATCGTGTGAGGTTATTAATTGCTGAAGTCATTGCAAACTCCAATCGCCAGTACCAAACTGAGCCTTCTGATAAACATCCTGCTTTTCATCCTGAAGCTGTTTGGTGGTATTGTTGGACGATCACAGGCGCTGGTTGCCGATGCTTTAAATTCACTTCTTGATATAGTCGCCAACGTTGTTGTCTGGTTTGGAATTAATATAGCCAAAAAACCGCCCGATGAAAATCACCCATACGGTCATGGTAATGCCGATACCCTGTCTGCCATTTTTGTTGCCATGGTTTTGATAATCACCGGGGGGTATATCGGCCACGAAGCATATGATACCATCATAAATCAAAACTTTAAGACACCAACCTATCTTGCTACTATAGCGGCACTTATAACAATCGTCGTTAAATCTATTCTTTATAAATACACATTAAACATCGGCCGTAAATATCGTTCCCAGGCCGTGATTGCCAATGCCGCCGATCATCGTACGGACGTTATTGTATCCATCGGAACATTGGTTGGAATTGTCGTAGCGCAAACCAAGTTTCCCGTTCTTGACCCGATTGCCGGATTGTGGGTCGCTTTTTTCATTCTGAGGCAGGCTGTCAAAATTATCAGAGATAATGTCCATACATTGATGGTCGGTTCGCCCGAAATTGCCCGCCAGAATGATATCAGGGAATTCATTTCAAATATAGACGGCGTTGTCAATGTCAAATGGATAAAAGGGCACATGGTCGGTTCGGATTATCATATGGACACCGCTGTCAATGTCAAAGGCGCTATAACGGTCCGCGAGGGACATGATATCGCTCATAAAATTAAGACATTGGTAATTAAGGAGTTTCCCGAAGTTGCCGGCATCCTCGTCCATATCGAACCTGATAGTAAATAGGCGCCCGGACTGTCGGGTGCGGCGACCCGACAGCACATAAGCGTCAATTTTTAAAACCGATAATACAATTATTCCTTGTAACCTATGGCCTTTCATATTAGTACAATGAAATGGATTCGTTTTCCCGTTTTTAGGTTTTCATATTATTTACATTGTGCCGTCAGGAACCCTTTCCTGACGGAATCTTAAAAAAATCGCTTTAGCCTCTTCCTTTTCATACTTTTACAACAAAATGGCTTTGTTCCGTTTTTTTTGATTTTAGACTATCAACTCGATGTTGATTTTGCTCCGTCCGCATAAGGGCCTTTTTTGCGCGCCCTTTTAATGTCATTCCCGTGAAAACGGGAATCCATCTTTATTTGCGGCGTGGATCCCCGCCTTCGCGGGGATGACGTTTTTTTGCTTGCCGCGACGAGCACAATCTCCAGAATTCCTTGTAACCTCTTCATCTCCAATTAATTCCAACGAAAATGGGTTCGTTTTGTGCATAAAAAGTTTTTGGACGCAGGTCGAAATCCCAGAAAAGCGGTTTCTATTAGACATACTCCTCCCTTGTTATTAAACTTTCTATAGGTGGGGAGAGAACAGATTTAACACCGGTTTGGTGGGGAAAATGTGGTGAAACCGACCATAAATGGTGGGCCACCGGGCCTTTAATTCTTCAGATTAGACTCTAAAAGTAGCTCATTGCTAGCTGCTTCTATTCCCTCTATATATGGATCAATATCTCTTGATTTTTTTGCATTAAATTTTATATCATGCGCTGAACGATCGGCAACTCTTTTGAAACTCTCTAAACCCCTCAATGCTGTTTTGCCAAAACAAATATTAGTTTTGGCCTTCAACATTTTTAGCAATTCTTTGTAAGGAAGAAAATTACCATTATTATATATTTTTGTTTTCAGCCCCTTTTTTATCAAAGTCTCAATCATTAATGTTTCAAGTAATCTGCGACACATGACTGCACAGCAATCCATAAGATTGGAATCATAACTAGCATTTATCTGAAATACTACGTTATATATATAACTTCTTGTATTTGAAAAATTATCTAAAAAAAGTACCGAATCAGATTTTTTTATTGGCTTATTCTTAAGATAACTAGAATAGACTTTATCTAATTTCTCACGATATTTTATATTTAATGACAAAATATCATTTCTTTGAATAATAGCCCTTTCCTTTTTAATTTGCGATCTTAATCTTGATATGTTCTGTTTACCATATTTGGCCTTCTCAATTATTTTGGCCAATTTACCTAATTCGTCGGGTGGCCCATGTCTTTAGACGTGGGATAAGAAATTCCCACCCCTGAAGGGGCGGGGCACCAGAACAATTTTTCAACTATATCATGGTTAATTCCGATTACTCCCCATAAATGATATGTATGAGAATGTCTATAAATATTTTTGGGACGGGGATGGCTATTTTGCGAAAAAACACAAAAACGGGAAAACGAAGCCATTTTGCCGTAACGAAAGGTGGTGAAACCACTTATAAGGAATTTTTGGGGTCGATTAAGACTCTTGGTACTAAATTTTGTAGTAAATTTGTCGTAACCACAGATTTGACGTCAAGCCTCAAAGAGGC
The DNA here is from genome assembly GCA_965602655.1 of uncultured bacterium. GTDB lineage: Bacteria > Zixibacteria > MSB-5A5 > GN15 > PGXB01 > JAAERC01. The sequence goes on along the minus strand of CBFCZE010000117.1, from coordinate 179 downwards.
TTGACCTACATAAATGTCGAAACCGCAGGGGTTTCGACCTACAAAACTACAAAACTACAAGACAAATTATTCCCCAATCTCTCCCCCGTTCCGTATAATTTGTAGATATAAAAATGAAGGGTAGAATTATGAAGAATAAAAACTGGAAACTAAGTGTCCTTTTGTTTGTTACGACTTTT